>JAHDII010000008.1:0-1937 GCA_020630895.1 Saprospiraceae bacterium | reverse complement strand
GAAGTTCTTTTTCATTTTTGAGAAACATGGTGGGGGTTTCTCCAATTTTCCCTACTTTTCCAGAAACACATACCTTTTCTCCTTTTAAATCTTCTAGAACATTCATACTAAAATTAGCAAGATCTTCTTGTCGAATAAAAATAATGAATACAGGATCTGTTAAATTTTTATCTAAATAGAGCATTGCATTTCCCTTTTTAGATAATTTAGTATGCACTACTGTGCCACAAATATTTACTTTTTTATCTCTACTTTTCCATCTTGCTGCTTGAATCGTATTAAAATGATTAGGAGGAAGGCTAGGAGCGTAAAGAGGTAGGACATCATTTTCTGATGCTTGGTGCATCCAAGGTTTGGGGTCAGACATTTTCTCTAACTCTTTCTCTAAATCGTCAGGTAAATTATGATAAAAGTTTATACCTGTCATTTCTTCAATTTCATCAATAGATTTAGCAAAAGTTTCTATGGGATATGCTAGTTTTTGATTTGGCATTACAAAGCCAATGGCTTTTTTATTTTCAATATCAATAGCTACTTTGAAAAAATATTTAGGAATACTTACTTTATTAATACTTCGTTCAATTACAGGTAAGTCATCTTCAAAAATAGGTCCCGTTACTATATGTAATTTGGCACCAAGATTATGATACATATACCCTCTCATCATTGCTTCTAATTCTCCCCAACCTTCTCTGTTGAACTCTGGGCGTTGAGGAGACATATTACTATAAAAATAAGATTCTGATAATGCTTTTTTTGACCATCTAAAATCAGCAGAAGGAGCTAAGTGCCCTCGATCAAATCCAAAACCATCATATTTAATTGTACCATCAGCTGCTGTTTCAGTTAAGAAATAATCTTTTTCAACAGCAGTACCTGTAGTTACTTTAGGATCTGCTCTAAAATCATTAGAACGACTTGCATTTCCTGTAGTTACTTCAGGCATAATCACATGAGCTACCCATTTCGCTTGTTCGTGTTTTTCAGAATATACTAAACTCATGGCTTCGTGTTCAATAAGAGTTTCTCCTTCTTCTAATTTTGGAAGTCCATTTTTTTTGAGCGTTTCTCGTAACACTTCTAATTTAAGATCTTCCATTTGTTCTAACAACTGTAGTTTTTGTTTTTCTAAACTCGCCAGTTTTTGATTTATTTTTTCTATTTTTTCTTCAATAGTTTGAGCAAAAAGAAATAAAGGGGTAAAAAGAAAAAGTAATATTAATTTCATAATTTTTGTATTAATTTTATTTAAGAAGCTGCACTAAAATAGTGTTGAATATTATCTAAATATTGATTCACTTCTTTATCTGTTGTTAAAATTTTAATGTTTTTTTTGTCTTTTTGAGCCTTTTTTAATTTTTGTAGGATATATTTTCTTCTTGTCAGATTAAATGTAGCAACATAATGTATAAATTCCCAATCAAATCTTTCATTACACCCTTGAGGCATGTCTGGTCTAACGATACCTCTATATTTATAAATACGTCGAAGAACTCTCCATAAACATTTCCAAGTAGGGTAGTCTAAATAAATAATAGTGTCTGCTTCTTGTATTCGAATATCAATAGTGCTAGAATAATTACCATCTATAATCCAATGAGATTTTTGAGCTAAATGTTGTACAATATTTTCCCATTCATGTTTAGGCGTTTCTTGCCAATTAGCTTTCCAATAATACTGATCTAGATGAACCAATTCTAGTTCAGTTATAGAATGTAATTGACGAGCAAAGGTAGATTTTCCCGCTCCACAACATCCTAATACCATTACTTTTTGCATTGTTTTACAATTATTAATTCATAAATATAAGTAATATGAAAAATAAAAGTTGTTGCCAATTTGTTAAAAGTTGAAAGTAGAGATATTATTGATCATACTTTTCATAAAACTCCCTCACTATTTGTTTCATAGAATCAGGTAACCTTTGATTCATTTCC
>JAHDII010000273.1 GCA_020630895.1 Saprospiraceae bacterium | reverse complement strand
CTTATGCTTACAGAAATAGAGCTTTAATTTATTTAAAATTAGAAGATAACATTAATGCTTGTAAAGATATTCAAAAAGGTTTAGAATTAGAGTTTACAAAATCTTATGGTGATGAACTCATTAATTTACAAAAAGAACATTGTATTAAAAAATAATCATCCAAACTTATATTATGAAAAAAATAATATTTTTTTTATTGGTAACTGTTTTACCCATCACTACTTTTTCTCAAAAAGTTTCTAAAAAGAAAATTAAAAAAGCAAATATTCATTATCAGAATGCAGATAAATATTTTGAAAATGAGCAGTTCGATGAAGCAGAAAAAGAAATTGATAAAGCTATAGAACTTAATACGAATAAGCTAAGTTATCACATATTAAAATTTGATTGTATTTTTAGTAAAAAAGAATTTAAAAAAGGTTTTTTATATTTAGATAAAATAAAAAAACAATTTACTACTAATCCAGATGTATATATTTTAAGAGGAACAATATTTGAAGCATTTAGGGATTACAAATCGGCTATTAAAGAATTAAAAGAAGGTTTAAAATATGTAAAAAAAGAAAAAGATAAAATTTATTTTTATACAAATTTAGGTGCCTATTATTCTTATTTAAGAAGATTTAAAGAGTCCGAAAGTTATCTTAAAAAAGCTTTAGAATTAGATCCAAAAAACATTAATGTTCTTAATAATTTAGCCACCACCCTAGCAGATTTACATAAAAAAAATGAAGCAATAGAAATTTTCAAAAAAATATTGGAAATTGATTCTATGTATTTTCCTGCATATACAAATATTGGATTTATCCTTCAAGAAAAAGAAGAACACAAAGAGGCAATAATTTATTTTTCTAAATCTATACAAATAAATTCAAAAGAGCCGCTAAGCTATAGTAATAGAAGTTATAGTTTATTACAAATCGGAAAAATTGAAGATGCACTAAAAGATATTAATATCTCTTTAGAATTATATTCTACGAACCCTTATGCCTACAGAAACCGTGCATTAATTTATATCCAACAAGGTAAAATAAATGAAGCTTGTAAAGATATTCAAATAGGTTTAGAATTAGGCTTTACTAAGTCTTATGGTGGTGAACTCATTAATTTACAAAAAGAACATTGTATTAAAAAATAATCATCCAAACTTATATTATGAAAAAGATAATCCTATTTATTTTTATTTTTATTTATTTCGTTCCTTCTCATCAAGCTCAAAATATTGATCGATCCAATTATCAATTATTATGGGAAATTACAGGAAAAGATTTTAAAGAACCTAGCTATCTTTTAGGTTCAATGCATGTTAAAGATAAACGTGTTTTTGATTTTAGTGATTCTGTTTTAATTTGTTTAGAAAAATCTGAAGGATTTTCTGGAGAAATACACATGGATTCTATGATTGTTTTTCTTTTAGAAAATTTATTTTCTACAGATACGAATAATATTTTAAAACAAACTTTAAGTCCAGAAGCTTATGATGCTATCAATCAAAAATTATCACAAAAAAAAGGACTTGAAATAGATGACTTAAATAATAAACAACCTTGGATCATTGATATACTTTTAGATGATACAGAATTTGTAGAAATTGGAGATGATGATTTTGAAAGTTTTCTTGACTTATATCTTTTTAATTATGCAAAAAAATTAGGTAAAAAAACACATGGCTTAGAAAACATTGAAGATCAATTTGAACTTTCATTAATTGAATACCAAACCTACGAAGAATATTTAGTGGATTCATTATTTCTAGAAAAAGATGAAGACACTTCTTATGAAGAGCTTACACAAATTTATTATTCAGGAGATATTCAAAAATTAAATGAATTAATTGTTGAAACAATGCCTGATGATTTATACAAAAAAAAGTTATTAACGGATAGGAATTATGTGATGACAGATAATATTATTCGACTAGGGCAACAATATTCTATGTTTAATGTAGTAGGTGCAGCCCATTTACCCGGAGAATTTGGAATTATAGAATTGCTTAGAAAAAAAGGATATACGCTTCGTCCTGTAACTGCCAATTTTACAGGAAAAAATAAATTTAAAGATGTTTCTCATATTATTCTTCCTTGGGCAACAACTACAGTTCCTAAAATGAATTGTTCTATAGAATTTCCAGTTAGAGGAGTCCAAGTAAATCAAATTGATGGAGAAGAAATTGGCTCTTATATGGATTTATATATGTCAATGGATTTGAATTCTGAAGAATTTTTCATGTACTTTGGAATGCAACTTCCTGAACAAAATATAAGTGATGAAATCTTATTGCAAATGATGATTGCTATGGCAGAACGAAATGAAGATTTTGTTTTAGCCAATGAGGTAGAACCCATAGATATTACATATAAAGGAAAAAAAGGAAAAGAACTATTTTTACAATCGCAAGAAGGAGGTACAGCAAAAATAAGAGGTTTTGTAAATGGTTCAGAACTTCATGTTTTATATACTATAAAAGAATATGGCAAATTAAAAAATAGTGACCGATTTTTTTATTCCTTAGAATTTATGCCTCCCTCAAAATCTTCTCAACTTTTTTTCCCTACTCCACCTCCTCCACCTCTACCTCAAGGAAAAATTGTTTTAGAAGATTTTGCTATTGCTTTTGAAAGTCCTATTCCTTTAGATTATACTGTTAAAGAAAATAACGAATTAGATGATGATGGAATATCTAGAACATATAAAACCCACCAATATAAAGGAACAGATACAAAAAATAATGTGTTTTATTCTTTAATGCATTATGACATGGCAGAGGGTTTATTTATTGAAAAAGAACATATCATTTTACAAAATCATATTGATGGATTAAAAGCAAAAGGAGTTGAAGAAATTTCTCTTTCAGAAAGAAAAGAAACAACTCATCATGCTTATTATAAAATTAATTTTTTTTTACGAGGTGTTGCTTGTAATATTGGATATTTTTTTAGAGGGAATAGAGTGTATGTAACTGTTATTACTGCAGAAGATAAAACACAATGTAATACTGTTTTTGAAAATTTTATTGCTTCATTTGATTTTTTAGATTTTCAAAAAACAAAATTCATTACCAATAATTTTTTAGATAATAATATTTCAATTGATTTACCCAAAAATGAAACTATAGAAATATTTAGTGAACATCTTTTTCCTTACGAAGAATCATATCAATTTACTTCAACAGATACTGCAACTAGTGCTAGTTTCTTTTTTGAAGCGACAAGACTTTCTAATTATCATTATATAGAAAATATTGACACTTTTTTATCGCAACATATTAAAGATGTATTTTATGGTGTAGAAATTTCTAAACTTGAAAAAATAAATACGAATAATTATCCTTCTTTACAAGCTATTTATAAAAATAATGACACAAATATAGCCACACATTTTAGAGTAACTGTTGTAGATAATTGGGTTTTTTATTTTTATGTATATTTGCCTAAAGAATTATCTACAACCCATTATGCGAATGATTATTTTAATTCTTTACGAGTAAAAAATAATTTCACTATTAAAAATGATGCCACTAGTACTTCTAAAAAAATTATTACAACTTTAAGTAGTACAGATTCTACTGAATATGAAAAAGCCTTAGATGCATTTTATGAACATATTTTTGTTGTTAATGATTTAGATTTAATTTATGAATCTTTAGAAAAAAATAATTTCCCTCTTGCTGATAGTACAGAAATACAAACAGGATTTTTTAGAGTTTTAGGAACTGTAGAGGATGAAAAAACAATTCCTTTTTTAATTCAATTATTTGACAAATCTGACGCAGCAATTCAATCTTTAATTATTAATAGTATTTCTTTAATAGAAAGAAATAATTTAGATAATAATTATTGGAAATTACTTCAAAAATTAGATACGAAAAATATAAGTGAAAGAAATTATCAAATATTTCAAATATTTTATAATGATAATAATTTGATACTTGATAATATTTCTAATTTAATGAATTTAATTGATGATGAAAAATTAAAATTTGAAGTAGTCACGCTCATTAGTAATCTAACATTTGACAAAGACATTTTATGGGAAGACAAAATAAAAGTTTACCAGAATAAATTTTATACAATGCTTGAAAAAAACATGGCATTATGGCAAAAAAATGGGCAAAAAAGAGAAAGCGAATTATTTTATTTATTACAAGATTTAGTCATCATTAATACTCACTTCACTAATAATAAAAATACTTTACAATTTTTAAACAATGAAGTATTACAAACAAATTCATATTTACAATCACAAATATCAAGTGCATTATTATTAAATGATATACCACTCAATACTGAAACATGGAATTCTCTAGAAAAAGAACAAACAATACAATATATATTATTCGATTTAATTAATTCCGAAAATAGTTATTTTAATCATCCTTTAATTCCTAAAAAATATAAAACTCAAGAATATGCTTCTATCAATCATATTCTTCGATATTCAGAATTGGCAAATATTGAATATATTAAACTCATAAAAAAAGATAAATTTATTTTAAATGATACAAAACAAAATAGATTT
>JAHDII010000272.1 GCA_020630895.1 Saprospiraceae bacterium | reverse complement strand
ACATACTCCTAAATTTGCTCAACCAGGGTTAAAAATGAGAATACTAAGTATTGTAGGTTTTATCTTTTTAACAGGGTTTAGTATTATTTATATCATGAGCTTATTCCTTAAGTTTGATTAAGAAAGTTGATATAGCCAATATTTAAAAAGAGAAAAATATAATAAAAGGAAAGAAAAAAGTGGGCGATGAGAGACTCGAACTCCCGACCCCCTCGGTGTAAACGAGGTGCTCTGAACCAACTGAGCTAATCGCCCTTTTATATTAAAAAAATCGTTTTCTTAAAAACGGAATGCAAATGTACTTGTTGTTTTTATAAATATCAAGGTTTTACTATATTTTTTTTATTTTTTATTGAAAAAAATAAACCACATGACTAAAATGTATAGTTATTAATTAAGATATCATATTTTTGATTAATATTGCTTTTGAATGGAACAATTTTAATCAAGAATACTTTAATAAAATGAAAAATCAAATACGCTCCATTATTTTATTCCTTTGTTTCTCTTACCAGTTAAATGCACAAGATCAAGGTGTGTTTTCAGGTAGTTTAGAATTAAATGGAAATTTTTTCATGAGGGATACTGCTATTGGTGCTGCTAATACACCTCAATATGATAATCAGTTATCTGGTGGTGATGCATGGTTCAACTTAAATTACAATTACAAAGGATTTGATTTTGGATTACGGTTTGATGCTTATCATAATTCTAATTTACAAAATCCTGTGGGTTCTTATTCTGCTCAAGGAATTGGATATTGGCATGCTCGCAAAAAAATTAATAAATTAGATATTACAGCAGGGCATATTTATGATCAAATTGGAAGTGGTATTATTTTTAGAACTTATGAACAAAGACCTCTTTTTATAGATAATGCCTTAGTAGGTTTGCGTCTAGGTTTTGATTTATTAGAAAAAGATGCAGGTAATTTAATTGTTAAAGGATTTGTAGGAAGACAAAAACGTCCTTTTTCAAATAATCGTGAAGATATTATAGCTAGAGCTTATCAACCTATTGTAAAAGCATTAAGTTTAGAAGGTTTTTGGGGAAATGAAGCAGGAACTATTTCTGTTGCTCCAGGAGTAGGAGTTATTAATAGAACTTTAGATGATGGAACAATGAATCTAATTGTTGCTGAAATTAATACTTATGCTGCAGTTGATTCTTTTATTCCAAAGTTTAATGTATATGCTACTACCCTTTATAATACATTAACTGTAAAGAATTTTTCTTGGTATATCGAAGGAGCTTTTAAGACTCATGAAGCAATTGCTGATCCAAGAGAAGGACGATTGGTTGATAGAACAGGAAATATATTATATACTTCATTAGCATATTCTCAAAAAGGAATTGGAATTACTTTAGAAGCCAAAAGAACTCAAAATTTTTCATTGAGAGTTTCTCCTTTAGAAACCGCGTTTAATGGAATGTTGAATTTTTTACCTCCAATGCAAAGACAAAATACATATAGACTTTCTGCAAGATATAATTCTGCAACACAAGAATTGGGTGAATTAGCATTTCAGGGAGATATAAAATATTCTCCTAAAAGAACATTAAACTTCAATTTGAATGGAGCCTATATCTCAGATTTGAATAATGAACTGCTATATAGTGAACTTCATTTTATTACCGAATATAGAAAACCTCAAAAGTATTCTATGGTGGCTGGTTTTCAATTTCAACAATATAATCAAGAAATTTATGAAGAAAAACCAGGAGTTCCTTTAGTAAAAACATATATTCCGTATATCGATTTTTTATATAAGTTTGATAAGAAAAAATCATTAAGAACAGAAGTTCAATATATGTACACAGAAGAAGATTTTGGACAATGGGCTTTTGCTTTATTAGAATTTAGTATTGCTCCTCATTGGATTTTTACCACTTCAGCAATGGTGAATGTTGTTCCTAAAAAATCTGATAAAATTCAAGTATTTCCTACCGCAGGAGTGGTATATAACTATAAGACGAATCGATTTGGTTTATCTTATGTAAAACAAGTAGAAGGAATTGTTTGCTCTGGAGGTATTTGTAGATATGAACCCGCTTTTAGTGGTGTAAAATTAAATGTTACTTCTACTTTTTAGAAAAAATAATGATATAGAAAAATAAATTTATTCATCATAAAGGGAAATAATTTTTTTATGAATAAAACTCTATTCAAAAAACTGTTGTTATACTATTCTTAAGATAAAATCAATTAACTTCGCAGTTCTAAAATTATTTTATTTAGGAATGACAACATATAATATAAAACTTCCTCAATTTGAAGGTCCTTTTGACCTCCTTCTTTTTTTTATAGAAAGGGATGAATTGGATATTAATGACATTCCTATTGCTACTATTGCCAACGATTTTTTAGATTACATTAGACAAATGGAATCTTTAAATATTGATATGGCGAGTGAGTTTATTGTTGTAGCAGCAACTCTATGTAGAATTAAATCTAAATTATTACTTCCTCGTAAAGAACTGGACGAAGAAGGAAATGAAATAGATCCAAGAGATGAACTGGTTCAACAATTAATGGAGTATAAACGCTATAAAAGTATTTTGGATGAAATGAGAGATTTGGAGGAATCTAGATCTCTAAAAATAGAAAGAGGGAATTCTACTTCAGAATTGAAGAAATTAGCTCAAAAAGCTCTAGTAGATGCAGAGTTAGAATCTTTAAATTTGTTTAAACTATTGCAAACGTTTCAAAAAGTAATGGATCGTTTTGAGGATAGTCAAAAAATACGTTTGCACCGAGTAGTCCGATATACTTATACTTTAGAAGATCAAAAAGGATTTGTACGGAATTTAGTATTAAAAGGAAATAAATCTAATTTTGAATCGATTTTTAGTGGATGTGAAAATAGAATTCATGCTATTTTTAATTTTTTAGCTATTTTAGAACTCATCCAATTAGAAGAAATCGGAATCATTATAGGAGAGGGTATGAATAATTTTTGGATTTATAAAAAAGAAAAAACAGAACTTGAGCCAGAATAATTCTGAAAAAGAAATTTTAACAGAAGAAGAACAAGATTTCATTAATGAACAAGAAAAAGTTCTTCAATCTGTAAAGATGAATCGCGTCATCATCCCTATTCTATTAGGCTTAGGAGTTGTTGGATACATGTTATATGACAATTGGGATGGAAAAGCTGTTGCAGCAATAGAATGGGATTTACATGCTTTCTTTTGGATAGGAATGGCTGTTTTCCTGATGGTTCTTCGTCATATTGCTTATGCTTTTCGCTTAAGAGTTTTAACTGAAAATTTCTTTAGCTGGAAAAAATCAATACAACTCATTTTTATTTGGGAATTTAGTTCTGCAGTATCACCTACAAGCGTAGGAGGTTCAGCAGTTGCATTATTTGTATTATCTCAAGAAAAATTGGGAGCAGCAAAAACTACAGCTCTAATTATATATACAATAGTCGTAGATAGTTTGTTTTTTATTACAGCAATTCCCTTAATGTTGCTAGTATTTGGTGGAGGTATTGTGCCTAAATTAGAAGGGCTCATGTTTGGAAGTTGGACGTTTTATGTCACTTTTATTTTAATGGGATTATATGGTGCATTCTTTTTTTATGGATTATTTTTTAATCCTAAAAATTTTAAAACTATTGCCATTGCTTTTACGAAATTGCCATTTTTAAAAAGATTTCAAGAAGGAGCTAAAGAACTAGGTGATGATATTATTACGGCGTCTCAAGAAATTACTCAAAGAAAATGGGATTTTCATGTCAAGGCATATTTATCTACTGCATTAGCATGGACCACTCGTTTTTTAGTTTTAAATTGTTTAATCATTGCTTTTGCTGATGCTGATGTTATTTCATTAGATCTTTGGACTCAAGGAGAATTGTATGCTAGACTTCAATCCTTATTTGTTATTTTATTATTGCTTCCATCTCCAGGAGGAGCAGGATTTGCAGAAGCTGTTTTCCAGAATTTCTTAGTGAATTTTAATTATTTATCTTCTGGTGTTTCAGTGATTGTTGCTTTAATATGGAGATTAATTTCTTATTATCCGTATTTGATTGCAGGAGCGATTATCATTCCTTGGTGGTTAAGAAATATTCTTATTGAAAGAAAAAATAAGAAGCAAAAAACGGAGGATAAATAAATATTACAATTTATTTTTTAATTGCACAAAATAGAGTGATTAAATTTAATATTTAAATCGCTTTCTTCTATTTCTTATCCTTTTCCTAAAGCATTAATACCTTTTACTTCTTTTCAAATGACTCTGTTCTAAAAGAATAGTGTCACAGCAATATAGTAAAGTTTAAAAATATATAAAAAAAATAATTTAATATTATTCTGATAATCAGCTAATTAAAATAATTGATATTTTTTTTGGCATGATATTTTGTTAAATAAAATTATAAATAATTAAAGAAACAAGAAAATGAGAAGGAAAGTATTTTTAATGTGTAGTTTATTTATAGTTATAGTAGCCACTAGTTTTGCTCAAAATAACGATTTAGCTTTAGACACTAAAAAGAAAGGAGCGTTTAACGAGGAGCTTACTATCTCTGAAGAAATAGTATAGG
>JAHDII010000271.1 GCA_020630895.1 Saprospiraceae bacterium | reverse complement strand
TGGGAAAAAGAATATCTTTCTCCGCAAAAATCTATTTTTTCTTATCAATTATGAGATTTTGAAACGATTGAAAAAAAATATAGCATGGGAAATTGAATTGAAAGATTCTATTATTTATGGACCTCAAAAAATATTACTGGATAGTACTTATTGTTTTTTATTTCAAGATCAATTAAAAAATATTTGGAAATCAGATGAACAAGGAAAAACAAATTTATTTTTTCAAGTAAAGGATGAAATATTATCCGATATTTTTGTATATCAAAACGAGAGAACGAATTTAAATCATTTTGTATTCAATTCTAAAAATAGAATTTATAATATTAATGAATTAGGACAAGAAGAAAGTGGTTTTCCTATTATACTTACTTCAAATGTTTCTAATGATATTCGACTGGTTTATTATAAAAATTCTAATAGAGTATTAGGTTTTATTGCTTGTGAAAATGGAAATTATTATGGTTATGATATATTAGAAGGAGGTAAACCTATTCCTAATTTTAATCCTTTAATGAATGTAGGAAAAATAACACATCCTATGGCATTTTTAGAAGGAGAAAAAGAAAATCATTTAATTTTTATTGCTAATGAAAATAAAGTAAAGTTTATTAATAGAAATGGAAGTTTAAAATTTGATCCTGTTATAATTGAAAAAGAATTTTATTCTAAAATTCAAGTAGATGATCATGTATTTGAATCAGAAAGAATTGCATTGAATAATAAAAAAGGAAAAATTAAAATTATTAATACCCAAGGAGAATCTTTTCATTTATTATTAGATTCTAAGCAAAGAAAAGGGGAATTTATTCTTTCAGATATTGTAGGAGATTTAAAGAAAGATTATATTTATCACACAGGAAATCATGTTCTTGTTTATTCGTATCAAAAAAATGAATTTAATTTAATATGGGAAAAAGAATTTGATTTTGAGTTTAATAAAATAATTACATTAGATGTTGGAAATAAAAAATCTTTTTTGGCTTTAATTCATCAACAAAAAAATAAATTATATCTTTTGAATCAAAAAGGAGAAATCATTAAAGGTTTTCCTATTGCTGCAAATCAGAATACTAAAATGATTGATTTTGGAAATGGACAATATTTATTAGTAACTTCTCATCAGAATACATTAATGGGGTATTTATTAAATGTTGAATAAAATGTTATAAATGTTTTTCAAAAAGTATCATTTTTTGTTTGATTTCTTCAGGAATATTTATTTTAGTTTGTTGATTATAATCATAGCAAACACATACCGCGTTACCCTTAGCAACAAGACCTAATTTTGGAGAATGTATTTCATACTCTTGTACAAAAGAAGAATTACCTATTTTTTGTATTTTTGTTACAACAGTTAATTCATCAGGATATTGAACAGGTAAAATAAATTGACAAGAAGTATGTGCCAAAATAGGACCTATATTTTGTTGAGTCATTAATTCATGAAAACCTATTTTTTCAAAATATTTAATTCTTGATGTCTCAAAATATTTAAAATAAATCGTATTATTGACATGATTAAAAGAATCCATATCTCCCCATCTTACTTGTATCTTTGTAATGAGCGACCAATCCTCTTTTTGATAACTGTTCATTAAAATAATTTTTGTATAGATTGTAATTGATTAAAAATATCTTTCAGTACTTCTCTTTTTATTTCGTGTTTTCCTTCATAGGTAATGATTTCAAAATCCATACCTGCCATTCTAGCTAAAGACAAATGACGTTCTTTATATCCGAAAGGTAAAAACTCATCTTCTAAACCATAAATGAAAAATAATTTTTTATCAGAAAAATAATCTTTTGAATTTCTATAATTTTCATCATGTGCTAATTGTCCTCCCCACATAATTAAATGATGAAAATGTGGTTGTTGTGAAGAAGCCCAGCGACTTAATGTAGGACAAGCTTGTGAAAAACCAAAAAAACTAATGACAACATTATCGTTGAGCTGCGAAATAATAGTATTATAAATGCTATTCAAATAATTCATATTATCTGCAATATCATCTTCTCTATCTTCTTTAGTCATCCAAGAAGCAACAACATCTCCTGTAAAATTTTTCCAATAAAATCGACTTAAACCTTCGGGACAAATAATTAAAGTTTTTCCATCATTTAATTCATCAAATTTATGAATAAATTTTTTAGCAGATTGTGCATAACCATGTAATGCAAAAATAACATGATTTATGTTTTTCCCTATTGCTCCAATAGAATAATAATGAGCGGTTTTTTCAACTTTTAATTGATGTGCTTTCATGAATTCTATTTATGAAAAAAGCAAGTAAAAAAATATTTCACTTGCTTTTTTAGATATAATAATGATTAAAAATTAATTGGCACTTTCAGACATGAATTTAATCTTCATTAATCGAATTTCTTCTACTGTAATTTCATCATCATCTAATTCTTTAATCGCTACAGCAATATCATCCGTTGTTGATTCTTTAAAATAATCTAAAATATCATCTTGAGCATATTCATCCACATTTTCTTCAATATAATAATCTATATTAACACGAGTACCAGAATCTACAATAATATCTAATTCATCGAGTAAATCCTCCATGCTCAAATGATTTTGAAACGCTAAATCAGGTAAAGGAACTTTTTTATCAATCCCTTGAATAATAGCTACTTTTTTCTTTGATTTATTCGCTACTTGTTTCATGATAAATTCAGAAGGACGAATAATATCGTTTTCTTCTACATAATCAGCAATTAATTCAATAAACGGTTTTGCAAATTTGATCGCTTTACCTTTACTCACACCGCTAATATTTGCCATTTCATCCATTGTAATAGGATAATTCGTTGCCATTTCATGTAAAGAATTTTCCTTAAATACAACATAAGGAGGCAAATCTCTTTTTTGAGCTTCTTTTTGCCTTAGTGACATCAACATTTTTAACAATTGAGGATCTAAAGCCGCCGTTTTTCCTGAATCAGCAGGAGTGAAATCAGCAAGAGTTTCAAAATTATGATTTAATGCAATTTTAAAACTGGCTCCTTTTTCCAAAAATTCAGCTCCTGTATCAGTTAAAGATAATAAGCCATATTTTTCAATATCTTTTTCTAGGAATCCATTCAATTGTGCATGTCTAAAAATAGTATTCCAAAAAGTCTTGTCTTTATCTTTTCCTCCTCCTAATAAAGGATGTTTTAAATTTCCAAACTCTTGATTTTTAGTGCCCAACATGAAATCAACTAAAACCTTAGAAGTATAATTTGTTTTTAATGTTTGGACGACATTAAGAGCTTTTTTCATTTCATCGACTGCCTCCACTTTTTCTTTAGGATGGCGGCAATTATCACACATATTTACACATTGAGAATCATCATATTCTTCTCCAAAATAATGTAATAAAAATCGTCTTCTACAAGAAGTAGTTTCAGCATAAGCAGTAATCTCTTGCATTAAAAGAGAATGCATTTCTCTTTCAGCAAGAGGTTTATCTCTCAAAAACTTTTCTAATTTAGAAATATCTTTAGGAGAATAAAAAGTAATACAATTTCCTTCTAGACCATCTCTTCCTGCTCTTCCTGTTTCTTGATAATAATTTTCAATACTTTTAGGAATATTATAATGTATCACAAAACGAACATCAGGTTTGTCGATACCCATACCAAAAGCGATCGTCGCAACAATAACATCTACACGTTCTAATAAAAAGTCATCTTGAGATTTACTTCTAGTCTTGGCATCTAATCCAGCATGATAAGGAGCTGCTTTAATTCCATTTACATTGAGAATTTTAGCAATTTCTTCAGTAGATTTTCTACTTTGAACATAGATAATTCCAGATTTGCCTTCCATCCCTTTAATGATTTGAACGATTTGTTTAATCGTTTCATCTTTTTTCCTTTTAGGACGAACTTCATAATAGAGATTATCTCTATTGAATGACGAAACAAAAACATTTTCATTCGTCATATCTAAATTTTTCCTAATGTCTTGTTTGACTTTAGGAGTTGCTGTTGCTGTTAATGCCATTACAGGAATGTGTTTTCCTATAGCATCAATCATATCTCGGATTTTCCTATATTCAGGTCTGAAATCATGCCCCCATTCTGAAATACAATGAGCTTCATCAATAGCAATTAATGAAACATTGATTTCTTTAAAAAACTCTAAATTTTCTTGTTTGGTTAAAGTTTCAGGAGCAATGTATAATAGTTTTGTTTTTCCTGCTCTTAAATCCTCTCTTACTTTATTCGCTTGAGAACGATTGAGAGAAGAATTTAAGAAATGAGCGACCTCATCTCCTTCACTATATCCTCTTATAGCATCGACTTGATTTTTCATTAGGGCTATCAATGGAGAAATAATGATGGCAGTTCCTTCTTGCATTAATGCAGGAAGTTGATAACATAATGATTTCCCTCCCCCCGTAGGCATAATAACAAAAGTATCACGACCGTCTAAAACGCTTTTAACAATTTCTTCTTGATTTCCTTTAAAGCTATCAAATCCAAAATAGTGTTCTAAAGCACTATGTAAGTTTTGCATAATTGCATCCATTAATTTTGATCCTTTAATTAAAGAATAAATAATACTTAAAAATAATAATAAA
>JAHDII010000270.1 GCA_020630895.1 Saprospiraceae bacterium | reverse complement strand
ATAAATAGATTCCAAAAGATGAACCACCACCCGTTGCTCCTCTACCAGCACCGCCGCCGCCGCCGCCGCCACCACCACCAGAACCACCACCACCACCTGCATCACATCCACCAGTATCACGCCCTGCTCCTCCTCCTCCTCCAGCACCAGAACCACCACCGCCAGCAGTACCATTCGTACCAAAAGAAGGAACAAAAAAGCCAACAGAAAATGTATGAGGAATTGTTACTCCAGGTGTTCCAGGAGTACCACTTCCCCCACTTCCCCCTGTTCCACCAAATGGAGTGGTTGTATTATTAGAATCTTGAGAACCTCCAGGTCCTCCTGAACCTGCGTTAGGACCTGTTCCACTTGAACCTGAGAAGCCATTAGCACTAGTACATTCATCTCTTCCATTTCCTCCTCTTCCTCCTGAAAAACCACTACCTCCACTACCTCCAATTGATGTAGCATTTGCTCCACCGCTTCCACTACCTCCTCCATTTCCTCCATTTCCTCCATCGTCACAACCAAAAGCATTACAAGTACACTCTCCTGCTGAACCAGTCCCTCCATTTCCTCCTGTGCCTCCTATGCCTCCATCCCAAGTAGAATTATAAGTAGAAGGGTTATCATCTCCAGAACCTGCTCCTGCATTACCAGGCATAATTTGGCATCTTACTATATCATAATCAGAACAGGAAGTCAGGTGTAAACCATAAGTAGAGATACCTCTATTACCAGTACTAGCACTTGGAGCATTATCTGTAGTAATTGTTAAATCTTGTAATCTAAAAAAAGTATTACTATTTCCATAAAAAGCTACTAACCTAGGAGAGTTTCCAGCTATATCTTCGATGTTTGCGGTTGTTCTATTAATTGTTGTAGCACCTGCAGTACTAGATTTTATCCAAGTGGCAGGGTTGAATCCTCCTTCAAGTGTTATTAAACTTCTTAAGTTGATAGGATTATCAATATTATAAGTTCCTGTAGCAATTTTAATGACAGCATCATTACAAGCAGCTTTTGAAATAGCATCTAATAGACCTGTAGGATTGGCTTGAGTACCAGCAGCTACTCCATTTACACTATTCACGTAGATATTTATACAAGATTCTAAAGGGGGAGGAGCATCCATTGTTACAGAAGCTATTGCTGTACCTGTACAGCCATTTGTACCTGTAATGACCACTTGATAATCCATTGAAGAAGAGGGAGAAACAGAAACTGTTGTCCCAGAACCAGCAGGAGTATTGGCTCCTAAAGGATCTTCAAACCAGTCAATACTTGCAATATCAGCAGGAGCTAAATCTGTAGAGGCAGTTAATGTTGCTGTTCCTCCTGCACAAATAGCTACAGATTCGGGAAAAATATCTGCATCAGGGTCATTTAAAATAGTAACTGTTACATAATCTTGATCTTGACATCCATCATCATAAGAAGCTGTTACGGTATAAACTGTTGTTATTTCTGGTGTTGCATCAGTTGATGCAGTATTTGGGCTACTTAATCCATCTATAGGATCCCAACTATAGCTTACAATATTAGCCGCTGTAGATGTAGCAGTCAAAGTAGCTGTTTCACCACTACAAATAGATTGATCTGGTCCTGCTTCTATAGGATCATTAGGATTAGCGATTACTTCAACACTATAGGTGAAAGTATTAGTTCCTATAATTGGACAAGCATCATCTTGAACAGTAATAGTAAAGAAATTAAAACCAACATTATCAGCAGTTGGAGTCCAACAAAATTCTGCACTAGCAGTTGGGGTATTATTATTAGAAAGGATTAAATCTCCATTTGAGACTCCTTCATTCCATGAAATTGTAATATTATCACCATCATTATCGCAAGTAAGTACATCAAAGCAAACTGTTTCGAAGGCACAAGCACTTAATTCATAACTTCCAGAAGGCCCAGAAGGATCACAAGGGCTATCTGCACCAGAAGCAGTAGGAGATTGGTTAGAACAATTAATAACAGTGAATTGCATATCTCTAACTACTTCTCCTATTTTTACTCCATCGCGATATTCTTCGACTAAAACACAAAGCACTCCTACTTGAACAGCAGTTGGAGTAAAAGAGAGGGCTCCTGTATTTGGATCAATTGTTAAACCTGTTGCTACAAGAGGATTTGAGCCAGAAAATCCACCAGCATAACCAACACTTGAATCATCAGCTACTTCACAATTTACTAAGCTAAATACTAAATCATCTCCATCTGGATCAGAAACACCATGGCTATAATTAACTAAATTACCTACACAAGTAAAAGGAGTAGGAATATTATTAAATGTAGGAGAATTATTACATGGAGATATAGTTCCATCTAAAAGAGCTTCTACATAAAAATCTTGATTGCCAGGACTATTTAGAGTAGTAATTGCATTATTTCTACAACATTCTGTCCAACCAAATTCCCAATCAGAACAACCTGCGGCGAGGGATATAATACCTTCATAAACATATTGTTCGACACCATAAGTGCCACCTCCACTACCACAAGAAGAAGATTGACTAGGACAAAGAGGCGTAATATCAATAGGATAACCTGAGGCTAAATTGACCGTTACATTAGTACTTACGCCACAACTACTAGATGTAACAGAAATAGGATAACTATTTAAAGGGGCAATTCCTCCACAATCTCTATAAAAACTGAGTTGTATTAAGTATTGATTAGGTCCAATACATTGGTATGTAATGTCTGCACCCATTGAGTGGGTTGCTTTTGCTAGGTTTTGAGTTGTTAGGATAATAATGATGAAAAGGGTAATTCTTTTGGCTAATTTGGATAAAATCATAATAACTATGTTGTTTAGATGTAAAACCATGTTTATGCTAGATAGGCATAACTTAAGTTATAAAGATAAAAAATCAAATGGTTTTTTTATTATACTTGCTTTATAATTTTAGTGAAAAAGAGAAATGTTAGGCATTTTGTATTAAATAGAGTAGGAATATTTTGTATAATTGCTTCTAAGATAAAATTGTATGGAGAATTTAATTTTAAATTTTGCTTATCAGCTAAGGGAGAAATTGATAATTTCTTCTTCATTGAAAGAAGAAATTATCAATAAAAATGATATACAACATATTGTAATTGTTGGAATGGGTGGTTCTGGTATAGGAGGGAATATTGTTCAAACTATTTTAAGAGATAGTTGTGAGATACCTATTTTAGTGATTAAAAACTATCGTCTTCCTGCATTTGTGAATGAACACACTTTAGTTATTCTTTCATCTTATTCTGGTCATACGGAAGAAGTTTTAGAAACATATCAATTTGCTAAAAATAAAAAAGCTTATTGTGTTTGTATTACATCAGGAGGAGCATTATTAAAAATGGCACAAAAGGACAAAATACCTTATGTTCAATTGCCTGATGGATTTGAAGCTCCTAGAGCTTGTTTAGGATTTTCATTAAAAGCTTTATTGCAAGTTTTTAATTCATTTCATTTCATTTCTAATGAATATTTAGATGATTTAAAAGAGGCATCAGAATTACTAATTAAAGAACAAAATGATATTAGAATGAAAGCGGAAAAAATTGCTTTTTTTACTTCTAATAAAATGTTGGTATTATATGGGGAAAATGATTTTGAACCTGTTTTAAAACGTATTGTTCAGCAGTTAAATGAAAATGCAAAACAGTTAGCTATATATAACGTTATTCCAGAAATGAATCATAATGAAATCGTAGGATGGGATAAAAAACAAGGAGACAAAGCCGTACTTTTTTTAAGAAATAATAAAGATCATTTAAAAAATCAATTGAGGGTAGAAATTACAAAAGAAATTGTTCGATCTCAAGCAGCTTCAATAATAGAAGTACAAGCAAAAGGAAAAACTTTATTACAAAAAATGTTGTATGCTATTCATTTTGGAGATTTTTTATCTTTTGAATTAGCAAAAATAAATGATGTAGATGTAATGAGTATTTCTTCTATTGATTTTTTGAAAAAAGAATTGAAAAGATTAATTTAATTTTGGAGTTTCTTTTTGAATTATAAATTCTATATTATTTAATATTTGTTTAGGCTTATGTGGTCGCCAACTTATATTTTGAAATTCATTTCCAAAATGAATAAAATTGTACAATTGAGTGTCATTCATTTCATCCTCTACATGATTTAATGTATTGATAAAACAAATCCAGCCTTTTGTTTCAATAATATCTTCAAACCATTCTTCATAATAAGCATCATCACTTGCATGAAAATTTAAAACATTTTCACAAATAATAATAAATTTATGAATATCATGATGAATTAATTTATCTATAACTTCTCGTTTAAAAAACATAATATCATTATGAAGACAGTCATTCCATTCACCAATCATTTCAATGATACAATATTTTTTATCATAATCAGAAAATAAAATTTTTGCATATAAAGTATTTGAGCCAAAGTTATCCCATTGAGGATGAATATAATAGTTATATATTTTATCTGTAAAGGAAAATTCACTATAAACATGACCGAAAAAAGGACTATTTTCGTCTTGTTCGGCTGTATATTTATCTCTCCAATGATAATATGGTTCTATATCGTGCATATTAGTATTATTTTATGCAATTATAGGAAAAAGAAATGAAAAAATCAATGTTGATTTT
>JAHDII010000269.1 GCA_020630895.1 Saprospiraceae bacterium | reverse complement strand
CTTTTTGAAAAAAGGACTTGTGAATATTTACCTGCTGATAAGATTTTATTACGAATTATTGATTATAGTTGAATTGTATGCGCATTGATTTATTTCATTAGATATTTCAGTAATCTAACAATTTAGCAATGTAACAATAAAACAATTCAACATTATTTTTACCTTTGCCCCTAGTTATGGGAGATCAACCAAAACATGTTTTGTTATGTATTGCTGATAGTTTAAGATATGATACTGTCTATCAAACAGGTATCGGAATGCCTTATATTCAAAACAACGGGATAGCTTTTACTGAAGCTCGTTCTGCTGGATGTTGGACTCTTCCTGCTACTTCTTCTTTATTTACAGGTCTTATGCCTCATGAACATGGGGCTACTTCTCAATCGAGAGCCATTCATAAAAATATTCCCACTCTTGCAGAACAAATGAAAAGTGCAGGATATAAAACATATCAAGTCACCGCAAATATAGCGACTACGGATATTTTTGGCTTACATCGCGGTTTTGATGAAGTGAGAAGAATTTGGAAAAAAGTACCTCCTAAGTTTAATAAAATTCAACAAATTTTAGTTTTAATTGGAAAACCTCGATTGAGGAAAAAAATATTTTCCAAAGATATGTTGATGAGAAAAATGTCTAGCGATTTAGAAATGGCAAAGACATGGTTACAACATACCTACCAAGATATTTTTAATGAGGTAAGAAAAATTACAGAAGAGTGTGATAAAAAAAATGAAAAAGCTTTTGTTTTTATCAATTTAATGGAAACACACTTTCCTTATCATATTGCTCCTACTTTTCAGCTAGATTCTCAAGGTGTTTTTAAAAAATTAAAAGAAGTTCATTCTTTATTTCATCATTTGAATCAATCTTTCTTAAAAAAAGGAAAATTAACCATTCAAAAAGAAATGCTTGAAGTTTTAAAAGGACGACAACAAAAAGCATGGACAGCTATTTCTAAAGATATTGATTCTTTTTGTAAAGAGATGCACGAAGGAACAGGAAACCTCGTTATTTTTGGGGCAGATCATGGAGAAAATTTTGGAGAACAAGGGTGGACCTACCATTTTAGTAATGTAACTGACGCAGGAAATAAAGTTCCTCTATTTTGGTTAGCACAAAATAAAAGTGAAGCCTCCCAAAATCATAAAATTATTTCTACTCGCCATATTTATCATTCTATTTTAAATGAGGTAGGAATTTCAACCAATGAACCCTCTATTATTCATGAAGCTGATCGTTCTAAAGCTATTTTACAATCTTATTGGTACAATCATTCTGGAAAAACTTTAGATCAATATAAATACAATCAAATTTGTTTTTTAATTGCAGGTAAAAAATATTTATTAAGAAATGATCAATGGCTTTTATCTCCAGAATATGATGATTATGATGCTCCTCAATTTTTGATGATGGATAAAAATGTAAATCCTATTCATGAATTAAATTTAAATACAGAAGAAAAAGATTTTTATTTGAATACCATTAAAAATTTCAAATTGTTTTCTAGTAAAATAAAGTTTTGATATTTTCTTTTGTGATAAAGTAAGGACATTCAGTAGTAAGGGTTCTTTGTCTGGTCCAAAACTTTCTTCTAAGTGGCTAGCTCTTTCTTCGGTTATCAAAGTGTCATATTATTAGCCAATATCCATAAAAAAAAGTCCTTTGTCGAAACAAAGGACTTCCGTTTTAATCCAATACGTGAATTTTAATTCCTAGTCAAAAATTCTATTTCGACACGTCTATTATAGCTTCTTCCTTTTCTTGAATTGTTGCTTCTAATAGGAGAAGCACTTCCTTTTCCTATAGATTGCATTCTCCATTTTCCAACACCTCTCTTATATAAATTACAATATAAACAATTAGCCCTCGTTTGAGATAAGGTATTAGATACTTCATTACATTGATATTTTCCATTATATTCTTCATCTTCTCTTCCATCAATATGTCCTAAAATTCTAACTTGAGCATAAGGATATGCTTTGGTTAATAAAACTGCTAATTCATTGATCTCTTTACTCGGATCTTTTAATATTTCAGCAGAATTTGGATCATAAGTGATTGTTCCTAAAGGGAAAGATTTAGGCAAAGGATTACTAGGATCATTTAAGTAATCTAAAATTTTTCCTAATGAAGATGTTCCTCTTCTTCTATAAGGTTTTGAAGAGCTAGATCCACCACCACTTCCGCTGCTAGAACTAGTCGTCGTATAATCTGTATTACTACTATAGTCATTAGAATTAGATGAAGAATTTGAATTATAATCACTACTTGAATCAGAATTTGAGCTGCTGCCATCATCTACAATATCTGTTGTAGATACAGAAGCTGTATCTGTTGTAGTTTCATTGGTATTCTTTTCTGTTTCATTAGAAGTATTCGTATGTTTCTTTTTTCCACAACCTTCACATCCTCTAAAGAATAACAAAGAAAGAATTAGTATAGGTATTAATAATAATACCGGCCAAAACTTAGAAAGGCAGCCTCCTAAATCGAAAGCATTGTTAGAATTTCCTCTATTAGCAGGACCATAGGTGTTTGTTCTTCTAGTCGTACTCATATCCTTTTCTTTTAATTTTTGATTATTGGTAATAGAAGCATCTATTTCATCTTTTATAGATGATTTTTTTTCTATTGCTGCTTCTTTTATAGGCGGCACCACATGAGGAGCCTCCTTATGTTTTTGAATAAATATTTCCTTTTGAATTGATTCTTTATCTGTCTTTTTTTCAACAGTAGGCTGATGTGTAATAATAGGAGGAGAGGTTATTGGAGGCGTTTTAATTTCTTCAATAATTTCCTTTATTATCGGTTGTTGTGGTACATCAACTGTAGGAGGAATAAGTGGAAGAACAATTTTAGGTTGTTCTATTTTTTCATCCTCAACAGAATGGTTTATGATTTCTGGTTCTATAGCTGGTATAACATTTTTTTCTTCTTCGGTATTGGTTGCAGCTATAGGTTGTTTAGTAATGTTTTTAGAAATTACAAAAGTTTCTTTTTCTATAATAAAATGAGATAAAATGGCTTCTTTAGATACATTATATGTTTCAGCAAAATCAAGTATTTTATTTTTTAAAAGAAAAATATCCGAATCCATTTTTGCCATTGTAGTATAAAAATGACTTCGAGCAATTTCTTGATTATTTCCTGCTTTAATAATGAAAAAATGTTTTCCATTATTTTCTTTTTTTACATATCGCTGATCTAATGTTCCATTTTTAATGACGGTACGAATTCCATTATCTCTACTTTTAGCTGAAGCATAAGCTTGACTAAATAAAAATGGATGTCCATCTTCTCCATTAAAATGAAAATAAAACTTTTGATCTCTTTCATTTTGAAAAATATCAAAACCAAATTGACCACTTTTGGTGCTTTGGCTAAAATCGTATTGATCTACTGCTGCTTTTTTCTTTTTTTCTAAACGTTTCTTTTCTTCTTGAGCAACAGAAAAAATAGATTTATACTTAGGTGCAAACATTTTTAGTGCCAAAATAGCTGAATTACACCCTTGTTGAGTAGAATAAGTAGTGCTTCGAGCAATTTCTTTACCTTTTTTATCTAAAAAACTAAAAAAATAGCCTTGAGCTACAGCATTTATAACATAACTAGCATCTTTAGACACTCGATTTATCACTGATAAAATGTCTGCTTCTCTTTTTGTTTTCGTTTTATTCGCTTTTCCATAAAGGATAATCTCTTTACCATCATCTATAAAAACATAATAAAACCATCCCTCTTTTTTATATAAATGAAATCCTCTTTTAGGCTTTTCTGAAATGAACGAAAAATCATATAAACTTGATAATTCTACACGTTTTGCTGGACGTTTTGATGTCACAGATGTAATCTCAAATTGAGATGATTTAAACACATCATTTGACAATAAATATATAAGTGTATTAGCTTGACTTAAAGAACTATAAGCATTACTAGAAACAATAATATCTTTCTCGTCTGAAAGGATATTCAAAAAATAATCATTACCCTTTTTACTAATCTTATAGTGTTCTTTTTTATCTCCAATTTCAATGAGGTAATTGATTTCATCAAGGCATTCCTGTAGTGTTGAAAAGATGCGACTTAATAGTATTTTTTCATTGTTTTCTATCAAAAAATATTGATACTCCTCCTTGTTTGTAGTTTTACGAATTTCAAAATTCATAAAATAGTATGTTTAGTATGCCTTTGTTTCCTCTAAAATAAAATTTGTTAATAGTTTTTTTTAAGAAAAAATAAAAATTAACAATAATTTTGCTATCATATTATTATTATTAAAAATATGAAACTGATTTTTGTATATAATTCTACTTTAAGTTTGTCATCTTTGCTCAAAGATTTAGCAACTGAAGTTATTCCTAACAAAGAACCTGAATGCAAATTATGTGATATTACCTTCAATTTAGCCTTCAAAAAAAAGGTATGGAAATCATATCTTAAAAAATTACCATATCCTTGTATTTTTTTATTAAAAGATCAATTTCAAAAAAAATATACTCCTCCCAAAAATGAATTTCCAAGTGCTTGGATCTTAAAAAATAATACATTGGAATTATTGATTTCTAGTACAGAAATGAATGATTTGAACGATGTTTATGATTTAA
>JAHDII010000268.1 GCA_020630895.1 Saprospiraceae bacterium | reverse complement strand
TATTATTATTTTTATTATCTTGGCACTCCGAATAATATCAACTCCCAAAATTACCAATAAAATTATTGTATTTCTATTTTAATAATATATATATTATTAAAATAGAATAATTAAACTTGCATAAAAAGTTTAATTATTCATTATTTAACAAAAACTGAACACTAACTACTTTGCAAATCATGAACAAAAAATTAGCACTTCTAGATATTATATCTGAAGCAACTTGTTATGAAAAGATACGAGAATTAAAATGGGGCGACAAAATTCATTGTCTCAACTGTGGAGGTCAAGATATTAGGAAAAATGGTCATGACAATGGTATCAGCTACAAGCAACGTTACATCTGTAAAGATTGTAATAAAACATTTACAGATATTTCAGATACGGTAATGGCTTCTAATCATGTTCCTATAAAAAAATGGATTGTATGCTGGCTATTAAAAGATCATATTTCTAATAAAGAATTAGCAAAAGTACTTGAATTAGATACTGATATAGTTTCAGATATGAGAGGAGAATTATCTGAAGGTATATTAAAAGTAAATTATTTGAAAAATTGGGAATGGTAAAAAAAGTATTATCCTAAATTAAAACAATTCGGATAATACTTTTTTATAAAGATGTTTTTAATTCTTTTTTAAAATATAAAACATTATTGAATTCTTTTTCAAATTCTAAAATATTTTTATTTTTTTGTTCTTCTTTCCAAGAGAAAATATCTTTCATTTGATTCGCTAAAAATAAATAAATATTTTCTAGTTCTGGTCTTTCAAAATATAATCGTCCTGTTCGTCGAATTAAATAATCAGAAAGTGTATTTGTCATTTCATAATAAATACTATACCATAATTCTGCTAGATGTATCCTTTCCAAAGGATCAGAAATTAATGGGTATAATTCAAAAGCTTTTTCAATAATAATATCCGTATTTTTTCCGTATTTATATACTAAAGAAATTATTTCTTTTTGAGATAATAAAATTTGTTTTACTTCTCCTATTTTATCAATAATAAATTTTTCCATTTCTTCTTCTGAAGAAAAATTTCCTACTAATTCTATATCTTCTGTAAAACATCTTTTTAAAGGTTTAGAAAAATTATTATTTTCTTTTAAAGTATCAACTACAACATCCGTTACTCGCTCTGCCATTTTACGATAGCCTGTCAACTTTCCTCCAGCAATAGAAATCAATCCTTTTTTCCCAATAAAAATTTCATCTTTTCTTGATAATTCTGAAGGATCTTTTCCTTGTTCATGAATTAAAGGACGTAAGCCTGCCCAAGAAGAAATAACATCCTTTATTTCAAGTTGAATACTTGGAAACATAAAATTAGTAGCAGATAAAATATAATTAACGTCTTCTATTGTTGCTTGAGGATTTTCGATTGATTTTTTATAATTTGTATCTGTTGTACCAATATAAGTAATTTCTCCTCTTGGAATAGCAAAAATCATTCTTTCATCAGAAGCCACATCAAAATAAACGGATTGCTGCAAAGGCAGAAGATTTCTAGGAACAACAATATGTACTCCTTTTGTTAAATGCAATTGTTTTCCTGTTATTTCTTGACTTTCAATTTTTCTCAATTGATCTACCCAAGGACCTGTTGCATTTACAACAATTTTTGCTTTTACATTTTGATTAACGTTATTCAAATTATCTCGAACAAGAGCACCACAAATTTTCTGATTATCATCATATAAATAATCTACAACTTCAGTATAATTCAAACAATTGGCTCCATAATTAAATGCTGTTTTAATATTTTCAATAGTCAAACGAGCATCATCAGAACGATATTCATAATATAAACCTCCTCCCTTAATAATTTCTTTTTTTAACAACGGTTCTAAAGCTTGTGTTTGGGAAATATTCAACATTTTTCTTTTTTCAGATTTTTCAACCCCTGCTAAAAAATCATATACCCACAAACCCAAAGAACTCATTGTTTTTCCTAGAGAACCTTTTTCAACAATAGGTAATAACATTTTTTCTGGTCGCACAATATGCTTTGCATTGTTATAAACAATAGCCCGTTCTAATCCCACTTCTCTTACCAATCCAATTTCTAATTGTTTTAAATATCGTAAGCCTCCATGAATTAATTTTGTAGAACGGCTGCTTGTTCCCCAAGCAAAATCTTTTTTTTCTACCAAAGCAACTTTTAAACCTCTTGAAGCAGCATCTAATGCAATTCCTGCTCCTGTAATTCCTCCTCCTATAATTAATACATCATACTCTTCTTGCCCTAAATTTTGCCAAAAGACAGAACGAGATAATGCAGAAAATGTTTGTTGACTTAAATCCATGCTACAAAGTTATTAAGAATTTTAATGTTTTAGGAATACTGAAGAAATAAATTTACTTTTGCATATTAGACTTTATTACATTTTTTCATGAAAAATAATATTGTTATCCTTTTTTGCTTATTATCTTTTTCTCTTCTAGGACAGCGTAGAGGGCTACAACACATTGTAGAAGATTTGAATCAAGATAATTTCAAAGATACTGTAACAACATATTATGAAGGAGGTAGTGGTTTTGGTGGGAAATTTATTGAAATAGTCAATGGAAAAACTCAAGGAAAATTTGAATTAAATACAGATGGCTGCTTTTGTGAATTCTATCGTTTTGTTGATATTCCAGATATTTTATTAGAAACACAAAACGAATACTTTTTAAAGGCTATACAAAAACATTTACTGCCAAAAAAAAGAGAAGCAATAGATCCCTCTTTGTACTGGTTAATGGAAAATTATAAAAATTCATTTTCTCTAAAAGATAATATTTATTTTACATTACAATCTAATCCCAAAATAAATTGGTCTTCAAAATTATTTGAATTTCCAAGTACGTATTTTACTATTGTCGAAAAAAAGGATTTTGATCATATTAATTTTGAAGAAAAGACTAAAAAAGCTTTTTTAGTTTATTATGGGCATAATCACAAATCAAATTTTACTAAAGATAGTACTACCTTAATTTTTAAAAATAAAACATATCAAATTTATACAACAGCACATGGTGTTTTTGTAAAAAAAGGAAAACAATACAAATGGTTATTTATTAGTGATGTAAATGTAACAGGAGCTCCTGAAAAATTACGCTGGGCTTCTATAGAAACAATAAAACATTGGAAACATTATATTTTTATAGATCAAACATTAGCTCCTTCAGGAGAGCATCAAATTATTTTTATTAATATTAAAACAGGAAATTTAGCTATTTTAAATCTTGATATTCATGATAAAGACATAGAAGGTAAAAAAGATTATTTTCATATTTCTAAAAATAAATTAATCATCTCAACCAATGAAACACAAAAAACAATTGCTATAAAAAAATTAAAAAAGGAACTGAATCAAATTAATTTGAATTAATTAAATAAAAACATGAGTTTAAGAATTATTTTTATGGGAACGCCTGACTTTGCTGTTCCGTCTTTAGACATACTCATTCAGAATAATTATAATATTGTAGGAGTAATTACATCTACAGATAAATGGGGCGGCAGAGGAAATAAAACTTTATTAGAATCTGCTGTAAAAAAATATGCTGCAAAAAAAGGTTTAAATATTTTACAACCTAGAAATTTAAAAGCTCCAGAATTTATTGAAGAATTAAAAGCTCTTAAAGCAGATTTACAAATTGTAGTTGCTTTTAGAATGCTACCTGAAATTGTTTGGAATATGCCTCCTCTAGGAACGATGAACCTACACGGATCGTTATTGCCTAAATATCGAGGAGCTGCTCCTATTCATTGGGCGGTTATTCAAGGAGAAAAAGAAACAGGAGTTACAACTTTTTTCTTAAAACATCAAATTGATACCGGAGATATTTTAATGATGGAAAAATTATCTATTGGAGAAGAAGAAACTACAGGTGAGGTTCATGATAGAATGATGGTTTTAGGAGCTAACACTATCTTAAAATCTGTACAAATTATTGAAGAAGGAAATTATAAATTAATTCCTCAAAAAAACGAAGAAGCAACAAAGGCTCCAAAAATTCATTTTGATACTTGTAAAATCAATTTCGCACAAACGACAAATAAAGTATTTAATTTTATTCGAGGACTATCACCCTACCCTGCTGCGTGGACATTATTAGATGATAAAACTTTTAAAATATTTAAAGCTAAAAAAGTAATTACTCCTCATTCTTTTGAAGCAGGTCAATTCGTTACAGACAATAAAAGTTATATTAAAATAGCTACACTTGATGGATATATTGATGTCTTAGAATTGCAACTTCAAGGAAAAAAAAGAATGTCTACAAAAAACTTTTTAAACGGATATACCATTAATTAAAAATTTATGAAATCTACACAACATAATTTGGGATTTATCATTCCTTTTATTTTATTTATTATAGCAGGTAGTATTATATTATTAAATATTAATCAAGGAGATAGTTTGCGTTTTTTTTCTGAAAATAGAACTGATTTTTGGAATACTTTTTTTATTTATGGTACACAAATGGGCGAAGAAATTATATATATAATTTTGGGCATTATTGCTTTGTTTTTGAGTTTTCGCTTATTTCTTTTAATTCCTTTTACTGGTTTTCTTGTAATGGGATTGAGTTATTTATTAAAAGATATTTTTGCAC
>JAHDII010000267.1 GCA_020630895.1 Saprospiraceae bacterium | reverse complement strand
CCTGCAACACAGCTTCCCATAACAGCAGCAATTTGAGTAATTCCCATACTACTCATTACAGCATTATTTCTAAAAATGCGTCCAAAATGTTCTTTATCAGGAAAAATTTCATCTTGCATAGGAAGAAAAACACCTGCACTATCTACTAAATAAATAATAGGTAATTTATTTTCTATACTAATTTCTTGAGCTCTCAAATTCTTTTTTCCTGTTATAGGAAACCATGCTCCTGCCTTTACCGTCGCATCATTAGCAACAATCATACATTGTTTTCCTTGGATATATCCAATTCCTGTAACAACACCACCCGAAGGACAACCCCCATATTCTTTGTACATTCCTGCACCAGCTAAAGCACCTACTTCTAAAAAATCAGAATTTTCATCAATTAAGTAAGCAATTCTTTCTCTTGCTGTCATTTTACCTTTAGCATGATGTTTTTCTATTTTCTTTTTGCCTCCTCCAAGATATATTTTTTCCAATGTTCTTTTCAGCCTAGAAATAGATAACTTCATTGCATCTTCATTCATGCTCTTATTTAAATCTATCTTTTTTGTTGCCATCGATATAAATTCTAAATATTTGAATACGTTAAGATGCGAAAATAATTAATATTAGGATAGAATTGGTATATTTTATGATGTAAAAGTAAATACCTCTATATATTTTTATCAAGAGTATAGTAAAATACCCATTTTTGAGAGTATTTTGGATGAGAGGAGTTGATATATTTAAATTTTGTTAATATATTGCAAGAGATTTTAATGTTAAATATTTGTATTTTTTCAAAATAAAAGATTGATAATCATTTGGATAGCAGTTTTTTGTTGTTAAAATATTATAAACTACAATATTATTGATTAAATAAAGTTTTAATAAATGTAAGCTTATATGGTTTGTTTTTATAAATTTTTTTTATATCATTGGGCTTTATAAATAAGGTAGTTTAACTCTAGGACAGCTATAATCAACCAATATTTATTAATTGTTAAACCGCCATTGTTATGAAAAGAGCTAGTGATTCAACATCAAAAGGTATGTTTACTTCGGTATCCTTTTTAAAAGTATTGAAACCGAAAATTACAAAAAATGCTAAAAAGGATACGAAAGGAAAACGGCCTTCTGCTCCCCATTTGGCGGGAAGTGAAAGAGGGAAGAGATAATTTTATTCTTAGCTAACCTTTTTGACTAACCGATTTAAAGGAGCTGTCTGAAAAAATTTAGACAGCTCCTTTTCTTTTTAATAATTTTCTCTTCACTCAAATCAACTCACCTTTCCTAAATTTACACTTATCCCATTATTTTTTTGCCGAAAACATGACTTATCTCAAATTTTAAGAATTTTCTTTTTCATTAGGATAGAGAATAAATTTCGTTTCTAAAGGTTATAAGAAATCAGATTCTTTTATGAAAACATAAAAAAAGAGGCTGCCTTTTCAGACAGCCTCTTTTATATGATATACAGCTTAACAATTAAGATTAAGCGCTTTTTACAGTTTTAATAATAGCAGCAGCTACTAAATATGGATCTGCGTTAGATGCAGGACGACGATCTTCTAAATATCCTTTCCAGGTGTTAGGTACAGAAATAGGAATACGAATAGAAGCCCCTCTATCAGAAATACCATAAGAAAATTTCTCTATACTTTGAGTTTCATGTAATCCTGTTAAGCGTTGATCATTATCAGAACCATATACAGCAATATGTTCTTTATGTGCTTTGCCCAATTTTTCACAAATAGATTTAAAATATTTTTTACCTCCTACTTCTCTCATCTTTTTATTAGAGAAATTGGCGTGCATTCCAGAACCATTCCAATCTCCTTTCATAGGTTTAGGGTGGAATTCAATATGTACACCATATTGTTCTGCTACTCTATGTAATAAATAACGAGCTAGTACTAAATCATCGCCTGATCTCTTACCTCCTTTGCCCAATACTTGGAATTCCCATTGTCCAAGCATTACTTCAGCATTAATTCCTGTAATATCTAAACCAGCATCTAAACATAAATCTAAATGTTCTTCTACTAAATCTCTTCCTGCAACATTACCTGTTCCAACAGAACAGTAATAAGGTCCTTGAGGTCTAGGATATCCATTTTTAGGAAAACCTAAAGGAATATCATCTTGTACAAGTACATATTCTTGCTCAAAACCAAACCAAAAATCTGGATCATCATCAATTGTTGCTCGAGTATTTGTTGAATGTGGAGTCCCGTCAGGATTTAATACTTCACAAATAACAAAAAAACCATTAATTCTACTTGAATCTAAGTAAACATTTACAGGTTTTAATAAGCAATCTGATGAATGCCCTTCTGCTTGTTGAGTAGAACTACCATCAAAAGACCACATTGGGAGAACATTCACATCTCCATGATAAAAATCTAAATCCAAAACTTTAGTTTTGCTTCGGATCATAGCATCTGGTTTATATCCATCTAACCAAATGTATTCAAACTTATACTTAGCCATAATAACAATTTTGAAACGGGTATCTAATAATGACCGCAAAGGTAGGAATTAGTATTAATTTTTTATGATATAAATCGATTCTTTATCATTAATAATAATGTTAAATGTTAGTAATTTGTGGAGAATCTTTCTAAGATTAAAATATATCAATTTGGAACTATATATTAGTGTTTCATTATTAATTAAATGATGACATTTGATTAATTTGTATAATATCAGATAATTTTATATAAAATGAAAAAAATTGTAGTATTAACAGGAGCAGGAATTAGTGCTGAAAGTGGAATTAAAACTTTTAGAGATGCTGATGGTCTTTGGGAAGGACATGATGTAATGGAAGTCGCTTCTCCAATGGGATGGAAAAAAAATCAAAAATTAGTTTTAGATTTTTATAACGAAAGAAGAAAGCAATTGAAGGAAGTACAACCTAATGATGCTCATTATGCATTAGCAGAATTAGATGCTCATTTTGAAGTTTGCATTATTACTCAAAATGTAGATGATTTACACGAACGGGGAGGAAGTAAAAGAATTGTTCATTTACATGGCGAATTATTAAAAGTGAGAAGTACTCTAGATCCTTCTATTGTATTAGAATGGAAAGATGATTTAACAACTGAGCATAAATGTTCTAAAGGTTCTCAGTTACGACCACATATCGTTTGGTTTGGCGAAGAAGTTCCTATGTTAGAAAAAGCAGCAGCTATTACTTCTATTGCGGATATTTTAATTATTATAGGAACATCATTAAAAGTATATCCTGCGGCAGGTTTAGCAGGTTATGCTCCTAGAAATATTCCTGTATATTATATAGATCCTAAACCTCAGTTGAATTATGAATTGAATCATACTAAAAATTTAACTATCATTGGTGAAGCAGCTACAAAAGGAGTGCGAGAATTAGTCAATCAATTGATAAAAGAAGAAGCATGAATGAATTAAAAAACCCTTGGAAAACAATCCAAGTGAAAAAGGTTTATGATAATCCTTGGATTGAAGTATCTCATAGAGATGTGATTACACCTGGAGGAGGCGAAGGAATTTATGGAAAAGTACATTTTAAAAATTTAGCTATTGGAATCATTCCTTTAGATGAAGATTATAATACTTGGATTGTAGGACAATATAGATATACCTTAGATGAATATAGCTGGGAAATTCCAGAAGGAGGATGTCCTTTAAAAACAGCACCTTTAGATTCTGCTCAAAGAGAATTACAAGAAGAAACAGGAATTTCTGCAAGAAAATGGACCCCTGTTCTTGAACTAACAACATCTAATAGTGTTACAGATGAAAGAGCTATAAGTTTTGTTGCACAAAATCTATCTTTTGGTGTATCTTCGCCTGAAGAAACAGAAGAATTAGCAGTTCGTAAATTGCCTTTTTCTGATTTGGTAAAAATGATCGAAAAAGGAATAATTACAGATGCTCTTTCTGTAGCAACAATTTTAAAAGTTAAACTATTAATTGATAAAGGAGAATTATGAGTGAAATTAAAAAATTAGATATTACAAATATTGATACTGCTAAAGAAGTACACTCTCTACAATTATTAGCCTATCAAATTGAAGCAGACCTGATTAAAAGTGATAAAATTCCTTATTTAACTCAAGGATTAAGCGATCTGATGAGAAGTGATACAGAAACTTTTCTAGGATATTTTGATGATGATAATAAACTTATGGGAGTATTTTCGTATCAAATTGTAAATGATGGTGTTTTAGATGTTCATCGATTTATGGTACATCCTTCTATGTTTAGACAAGGAGTTGCCAGCCAATTACTTCAATATGCTATGAACAATAATATTCTAAGAAAAGTAATTGCTCAAACAGGAGTAGGTAACAAACCTGCTATTGAATTTTATGAAAATAATGGAATTCACTTTGTTTGTAATATTCAAGTAGATCGATCGATTGAATTAGCTACTTTTGAAAAAGTATTAATGTCTTTAGAGGAATACAAAAACAAAGTAAGCTAATAATAGATGATATAGAGGAAACTGTTCATAAAATTTGCCTTTCTTTTTTATTCTATAAGATGTTATTACGAAAAGTTTTTTATGAAAGACAACTTAGAGATTTTGGAAATAGACGCGGCATTTCTCGAAAGCGTAGCCATAGCTACGGTTGAGGGAAATAAC
>JAHDII010000266.1 GCA_020630895.1 Saprospiraceae bacterium | reverse complement strand
GAAAAAGAAAAACTTTAAAATTCGGGATGACTCATGTTTAATTTATACGAATATGATATTAAGACTCTATTTTTTCTTCTTCAATAATAGCTGATAAACCTCTATCCACTAATGCATTTTTAAGAGGACGAAGTTCTTTTAATGAACCTGTTTTTACACTCGCTTTTCCTTTAAAATGAATAATAAGAGATAACTGTTCAGATTGTTGTTCGGTGTGTTCTAATATTTCTATAAAACATTGGATCACCCAATCAAAAGTATTGAAATCATCATTATAAACAATAATATGAGCTATAGTACCTTGTGTTGTTTCTTCAAGTACTGCGATATCTTCTTGCTCTTTTGTATGAAATTGCATGAGAAAAACAGATTTTTAAATCAATAATGAGTATAAATATAACTAATTTAATTGAGATAAAGTTTCTTTTATCGCTTTAAAATTAGGTAATTCTCCTGCATTTTCTAAAACTTCAGCATAACGAATAATCCCTTCTTTATCCACAACAAAAGCAGAACGTTTAGAAACGCCTTTCATTCCTAGAACAAAGTCTTCATATAAAGCTCCATACTCTTTGGATGTTTGACGATTAAAATCTGATAATAATGAAAAATTAAGCTTTTGCTCTTCTTTAAATTTTTCTAACACAAAAGGGGAATCTACAGAGATGGCTAATATTTCGGCATTTAATCCTTGATAAGAAGCAATATCATCTCTTGTATTACATAGTTCTGTAGTACAAACACCTGTAAAGGCTAAAGGAAAAAATAATATTACTACATTTTTACCTTGATAATCTGATAAAGAAACAGATTTTTTTTCATCACTTGTAAGTGTAAAATTGGGGGCTTTATTTCCTGTATCTAAAGACATATTTAATTTTTAAAAAACTTTAAAATAAAAGACGTTGAAATCTAAAAGATATTGCAAAAATAAGAATAGCTTATTATAATGACGAATATTAAACAATATTGCTAATAACTTTTAATTTTTGCTGAACAAATCGAGCTTTTTTTAATAAACTTTCCTTGTTTTGATCTATAATAGTAACATGTCCCATTTTTCTAAAAGGCTTTGTTACCTTTTTGCCATAAATATGAATTTTAACTCCTTCTATAGCTAAACATTCTTCCATTCCTTGATAATAAACAGGACCATTATATTCAGGTTCTCCTAATAAATTCAACATAATAGCAGGACTACGCATAGTTGTACTTCCTAAAGGCATATTACTAATCGCTCTGATCAGTTGTTCATATTGAGACGTCATACAAGCATCTATACTATGATGTCCGCTATTGTGAGGTCTAGGAGCGACTTCATTGATTAAAATTTTGCCTTCTTGACTTAAAAACATTTCAACAGCTAATAATCCACAAACATTAAATGATTCTATAACTTTAATCGCTAATTTTTGAGCTTGTTCTTCTTGTTCTTTTGTAATATTAGCAGGTGACATTAAATATTCAACTAAATTGGCTTCTTCACTAAAAACCATTTCTACTGTAGGATAAACTACGGTATCTCCTTTTTCATTTCTAGCAACAATAACTCCTAATTCTTTATCAATTTTAACCATTTCTTCAAGAATAGAAGGAGTATCCATTAATTTATTTTCGATATCCTCAGAAGTTTTTATGACTGCTACTCCTTTCCCATCATAACCTCCTTTTCTTGCTTTTTGAACAAAAGGAAAAGAAATTTCATGATTTTGAATTTTATCTATAATATCCTTTTTTCCTTCTGCAAAAATAAATGGAGATGTTGGAATATTGTTTTGAATATAAAACTCTTTTTGAAGACCTTTATCTTTAATAATGTCTAAAATTTCAGGCGAAGGATGAATCGTTTTGCCTTCTTTTTTTAGTTGATGTAATGCTTCTGTATTTACAGATTCTATTTCTATAGTAATGATATCACAACTTTGTCCAAATTGATACACATCATCATAATTTTTAAAATCTCCTTCTTGAAAATTAGGACAAACTTTTCCTGCAGGAAATGTTTTGTCTTGATCTAAAAATTGTAGAGAAACATCCCAATTTTGTGCTGAGAGAGCAGTCATTTTTCCTAATTGCCCTCCTCCTAAAATTCCTATAGTTTTCTTAAACATTGATTTGAATTTGGCTTTAAGCTGCGAAGTTGGTAATTTTTACACTTTTACTGAATTTTTAAGTCTATAGAATTATGTTAAAAAGAATATTATCTCATTATTTATTGGGTTTTTCAACCATTTTAGTCCTTTTTTTGATTTCTTGTTCTTCTACAGTACCTCATCGGTTTAAAGTAGAACCTGTAATTTATAAAACAGATTTTGCTGTCTATCATCGATTGGTTCATGTTGGACAAGATTCTTCTATTTTGTATGTAGATGTAGAAAGTAATGATTATAATTTATCTATTATTGCTTATGCTTCTATTGAAAAAAAGATAATTTTATCAGAACAAGTAAAATCTATTCAAAATAAAAAAAATGAAAGTTATGGGCTACGATTTAAAATTAGAAATCCTAGTTACTATTTAGAAATAGAGATAGAAGATGAAGAAAACAATCGTTTTTTTAGAGATGCTTTAATGGCTGATAAATTGAATGAAATAGAACATCTTCATATTTCATCTCTTGGAAAAGCTATTGTAAAACCTTATTTGCCCATATTATCAGAAATTAATATTCAGCATCCTACCAAAGAAAAATTATGGGTAAAGTATTTCGATAAAGAATTTAAACCTGCGGCACCTCCATTTACAGATAAAGGATATCGATTTAATCCTAAGAAAGAATATACAGCTGCTATTGAAATTCCTAATAATGGTACCATTCGTCTGGAAGGAAAAGGTTTGTATTTTATACAAACCGATACGAGTAGTAATAGAGGATTTTATTTGAATGTTTTTGATAAAAAATATCCTAAAATCATATCTTCTCGCCAAATGGTACAAGCAACTCGGTTTATTACCAAGTTAGATGAATATAAAGCAATGATCAATGCTAATAGTACAAAGGAATCTATTGAGAAGTTTTGGTTGGCTCGTTCTTCGGATGAAGATGATGCTAAAAAGTTGATTAAAGAGTATTATACAAGAATTCAAATTTCTAACAGAGACTTTACAACGTATAAAGAAGGATGGAAAACAGATAGGGGAATGATATATATTATTTTTGGAAAACCTGAAAGTATTTTAAAAACAAAAGAAAAAGAAATTTGGGTCTATGATGCAACATCTAAAAGAGGAAGTGTTCGATTTGAATTTAAAAAAATAGTAGGACAAGTTCTCTTGATTCGCTCAGATTATTTTAAGCGTCCGTGGGATGTTGAAGTTTATGAATGGCGGAAGGGAATTTTAAACGATTGATAACTTTACCCCTCTAAAAGTTGATAATATTCTTATTTTTCTATACTTTTGTATTATAATTAATATGTTGAGAGCGTTTCAGATACCCTGAAGCGTTCTCATTTTTTATCTCTCAACTCATTACTTTTCTACAATTTTTAAGGATAAGAAAAGAAAACTCATTTGATTGAGAGCATTTTTTAATTTATAAAACTAGAAGGTATGGCAAAGTATAGTTATATGACCCAAGAGGGTTATGACAATTTAGTTGCTGAACTAGACGATTTGAAAACAAGAGGAAGAAAAGAAGCAGCACAAGCAATTGCTGAAGCTCGTGAAAAAGGGGATTTATCTGAAAATGCAGAGTATGATGCTGCTAAGGATGCTCAAGGATTATTAGAACTTAAAATTAATGAATTAGAATTAACTTTAGCTAGTTCTCGAGTACTAGATCAGAGCACTTTAGATACTTCAAAAGTAGTAGTTTTCACTACAGTTACAATTAAAAATACTAAGGTAAATAAAGAAATGAAGTATCAACTTGTTTCTGAATCTGAAGCAAATTTGAAAGAAAAGAAAATTTCTATTACTTCTCCAATTGGTCAAGGTTTACTAGGTAAAAAAGTAGGAGAAATTGCAAAAGTTACCACTCCTAATGGTCCTATTGAATTTGAAATAATGAAAATAGAATTGGTATAATTAAATTATATTATAAATTGCATAAGAGCTTGTTTCTTTGTGGAACAAGCTCTTGTTTTTTTAACTCCATTCTTTTTTTTGTATTTCATCAATAATAATATGAATGGCTTTTTGTATTTTTTCTTTTTCTAAGGAAGGATATATTTTATTTTCTTTGAGGATAATTTCACTCGCTAATTTTGTAGTAAACGGTATATGTATGAATAAAGCATTTCCGTTATTCTTTTTACACCATTCTAAAGACTGATAATATATATAATTACAAAAATAATTTCCTGCATGATCAGAACGAACAGCAGGAATATTATTCATACATAATACGTTAGCTAATTGTTCTGTATTTAATTTTGTACTATATCCTATGGAAGAACTTATAGTAGAAAAAGTATTTTTATCTTTTAAAGAGTTAATGGCAAAAGTTTCTAATTGAATTACTCCAAGGTTAGCATTTAATCCAATATTTAAAATTATATTAGGGTTAAAACTATTTAATATTTTTAAATAATTATTTTCAATAGTTGTTTGTTTTACTTCAAAAATTTCTTTTTTAATAATAGCATTTTTAATATTAATTTCTTCTACAATTTGAGCAGAAGGATTCAT
>JAHDII010000265.1 GCA_020630895.1 Saprospiraceae bacterium | reverse complement strand
TGACTGTATTTTAATTTCACCTTGATGAAGTTCAGTTATTTTTTTACAAATAGCTAGACCAATTCCAGTCCCTTCAGCAGTAGAAGAGTTAGAAGCTCTATTAAATAAATTAAAAACTTTATCTAATTCCTTTTCTGGAATTCCTTGTCCATTATCAGAAAAAGATATATTTATTTTATCTTTTTCTTTTTTATATGAAATATTAATAATGGGTTGTTGTTCTATAGTATATTTTATTCCATTACCTATAATATTTTGAAATAATCTAATTAAAGAATTTTTATCTCCTAAAATAGTAACATCTTTTTGAGGTACATTAATAATTGCTTTTTTATTAATAATAGAATAATGTAAATTAACTTCTGCAATTTCTAATAGTTGTAATAATGATATTTCTTTGTGTTGAATTTTTTGTGTACCGATTTTAGAAAATTCAAGTAATCCATCAATCATAGAAGATAATTGTTTGGCTCCATTTTCAATATAATTTAAAAAAGAAACTCCTTCTTCGTCTATATTATCAATATATCGTCTTTTGAGTAAAGAACTATAAGCGCTCATCATTCTTAAAGGTTGCTTCATATCATGAGAAGCTACAGCCGTAAATTGTTCTAGTTCTTGATTAGAACGTTCTAATAGTTGTTCTTTTTCTTTGAGAATACTTACATCTTTAGCAATAATAATATAACCAATTAATTTTTGATGATTAAATATTTTTTTACAATTAGCAATTGTTGGGATTTTAGTTTTTTGATTAAAAAAAGATATTTCTACATCTTTTATTTCTATTTGAGAATCATTACTTAAAAATTCTGTTATTTTTTGAGAATTTATAAATAATGATACATTTTTTTGTAATTCAGCATGAGAATTAATAAAAGAAGACATCTTTTGATTGCTATCTAAAATATTTTTCTTATGATCTAAAATAATCAGAAAATTATCTAATGAATTTGAAATTTGATTAATAATTAAATCTTTTCGAGTAATTAAAAATTGATATTTTTTAAGACCTAATGCAAATCCAGAAATAAAAATAGTTAATACAATAATGTTATAATTCACTTCATTAGATATTTTTCCATTAATATTAATAAAGCCTAAAACTAATATAACAGGAATAATAGAAGAAAAAATAATATATTTTAATAAGATAATTTTATTAGGATCTTTATTCTTTTTCAAAAATCTAAGGATATATATGAGACCATAAACTCCTACAGAAATCATATAAAAATATCGAATTCTTATATAAGGCGTGGCAAGTATGCTAATATCATAAAAACCTTCTTTTTTTTGTACATCTATATTTTGATTAAAAAGAAAAAAATCTAAGATTGCAAAAACAAGAATCCCTCCTAAAGGAAAAATAGATGTCTTTTTTAGATTTATTTTTTCTTCACAAATTTGATGAATTGTTATGATGAAAAGCCCTAGTATAGACCAAGTTAAAAAAGTAGTAATTGTACTCCACAATTTGAATTCATTAATACTTTTTGAAAAATGGGCAAATTGAATAACAATAACTAAACAGAGGAGAGTTATGCAAAAGGAGAAAAATATGTTTTTTAACTCTTGCCTTATGCGATATGCTTGAAGCATAAACATTACTACAAGAGTACTAAATATACATGTTGCCGTAATTATTTTGGCTAAGAACATAGAATATTGTGTTATTGGTTAAATGTAAGGGTCTGGTATCATTAGAATCAAATATTGTACCTTTTTTCAATTCTTGTGTTGGGTATAGATATTGTGATTTGTTAAATATTGCTATAAAGTTATGTTTTTATAAATATTAAGTAGTTTTTGTTCTTCATTTTCCCAAGTATAAATTTCTCTTGCTTTCTTACAATTTTCTTGTAATCGAGTATATAATTGGTGATCTTGTAGTAATAGATTAATATTTTTAGCAAGTGTTTCTTTTTTTAAATCAGGAATCAAAAGAGCGACTTCAAACTCTTGTTTTATCTTCTGGTATTCAGGAAAATCCATATTAATACTAGGAACTAATGCTTGTATATAATCGAATGATTTATTAGCTAAAGAATAGTAGTAATTGAGTCCTTTATTTTGTAATAAATTTAAGCCAATATCAACTTGTAAAGTAATTTGTTTTAATTTTTCGGGTTGTAAATATCCTAAGAATTTTACTTTATGTTCTAGTTTATTTTTTATAACTTGTTCTCGTAATTCTTGAGACAATTCTCCTTCTCCTGCTAACCAAAATTCTGCTCCTTCAATTTCTTGCATCGCATCAATCATTTCTTCTAAACCTCTACCATCATTTAAAGAACCTTGATATAAAATAATTTTAGTATTTAATTTTTTTTCATAAATATTGGGAACTGTAAAATGATTATCTTTTTGTTTGAAGGGAACATTTCTAATGACTTCAAATTTTGTGTGATATTCTTTTTCAAATAATTCTGCTAAACTTTCACAAACGGTATAAGCATGTTTTATTTTAGGTACAATAAGACGCTCTATTTTTTTCCATATTTTTTGTACTCTAGGGCGAGTAACAATTTCTGGCATTTCTGTAAAATATTCATGAGCATCATAAACTATTTTTTTTCTTTTTATTTTTGAAGTATAATAACAAGGTAAAATAGTATCTAAATCTATGGCATTAATAATGTCAAAACGATGAAATAATAAATAAAAAAATAAACGAATATTATATTCTATATAAAATAATTTGCCATCATAAAAAAAACATTGAATTCGATGTTGTTGAAATGATCTGTTTATAAGAGGAACACTTTTTCTTTTAATTCTTCCTATTAAAAGAACATCATAACCTGCTTGGGTTAAAGAAGTACAAATTCGAATCATTCTTTGATCATAATTCAAATCATTAATAACCGTACAAATTATTTTTTTTTTCACTAAAAAGATTATTCTATAAAAAACATATTGACAGATTCTAGCCCAAAGATACCCAATCCATTTTCAAAATTAGAGTGAACAGTTACGGGTTCTGCAAAAGGATTATCTACAGCATCTACATAATTACTTTTTGTTTTTAAATATAAATATCTATCTCTTGTAAGTTTGCTTAAACGAACATATACATGATGAACTTCTAAATCTAACCAAGAATTATCTACTTTTAAGGTTAATGAAATATTTTCGCCATTAAAAGTTTCATCATTAAAAATTAAACCAAAAGAAGAAGCCGTTTTTTCTAATAAAGGATTATCTGACCATGACCACATAGCAAAAAAATCATTTTCACAGCATCTATTTCTAACATATCCATGAATGTGATAATAATCTTGACTATTAGAATTGTCTAAAAAAGAAATATCTATTTTATCATAATGGGCATCTTTGCTGGGATCATATAAATCAATTGCTTCATAATTAGCAGATAATATTTCAGGTGTTTCAGGTAAAATTTGTGTAGCCCTAATGGTTTCAAAATTAGGATGAGAAATAATTAATTGATATTCTTCTCCTACCTGATCTACAACATTAATACCTTCAGAAATATAAGCATTTGTATTCGCATCAAAAGTAAAATCTATCGTAGGATTATTATTTTCTAATAATTGAATTTGTGCATCAGAAATAATTTCAGGTGTACCATCAATACCAGCAGAATGGCTTACATTAATAATTTCATTATCTCTAAAGTTTCCTAAAAAAGAATAAGCTACTAGTTGAGGTTGATGTTCAACTACATCTAGAGTTACTACTGTTTCACAAGTAGAAAAAATAAAAATTAAAGATATGCTGTATAAAAAATATTTCATTTAATTTAAAAATATTTCAAACCTTCGTTCTAATGAAAAAATACCTAATCCATTTTCAATATTAGTATGGACAGTTACAGGTTCTGCAAAAGGATTATCTTCTGCATCTTTAGCATCTTTGAAAGATTTTGCATATAAAAATCGATCTTCACTTACATTTAATAAACGAAAACCTCCAATTTCATTTGTTTCTAAAACATGTGCTAAATCTTCACAAATGACATTAATTTCATAATTATTTCCTGCTAGAATAATATCTCTGAAAATTAATTCTTTTCTTAATCCTCTTTCTACATCTACACTTTCAGAATACATATTTAATTTGTTATACTTCTGCTCTATTGTATCATATTTGATGTATTGCAAAATATAAAAATTTTCTTTATCGGAATTATCATTAATTGTGATACGATATTCTTTAAAATCCCCCTCGTTAAATTCTTCAGGTAAGGTTCTTCCTGTTTCTTCTGCATGGGTAATTTCAGGTTGTTCTAACATCATTTGTGTAGCAGAAACAGAAGTATAATTATTAGCACTAATTTTTAATTCATAATTATCATTAGGATTTAAAGATAATTGATGTTCTAATTTATATCGCCCCTCGTTATTAGTTATATTAAAAAATCCGATACTTTGCCCATCCTTTAAAAATTCTACTTGAGCATCATTAATAGGTTCTGGATCTGCGGTAGATAAAATACCAACGCTATTATTCACTTCTACTCTTAACTCCTCAAAAGCAGGATCAAAATATCCATAGACAACTAATTTAGATTCATGCTCAGGAATTTCAAGAGTGACTACTGTTTCACAAGCAGGGAAAAATAAAATGATACAAATAAAATATTTTAATAATTTCATAATTTATAATTATGTTT
>JAHDII010000264.1 GCA_020630895.1 Saprospiraceae bacterium | reverse complement strand
TAATTCTATTTTTGTTGTATCGCGAATTATTCCTTCAATATTATAATTTGATTTTGTATCGTTTTCTTTGATATCTGAAGAAGGGATATTGGTATTATTATTTTCTAAAATAGAATCTTTTTTATTTTCTGTTGGATTCGTTATAGAAGTTGATTCATTATTTTTTTCGGGAGAAGAATTATTACAATTAATCAAAAAAAAAGAAAAAATAATTCCTAAAATAATAAATTTATTTTTCATTAGTCTAAATTTTATTTTTTTAAAAACCAGCGAATTAAAACGGGGATAGTAAATAAATCACTGAATAATGCACTTGCTAAAGTTACACTAATTATAATTCCTATGGTAACACTCGGAGGATTAATTGAAAACAACAATACTAAAAATCCAAAAAATAAAATGATAGAAGTTAATCCAATGGCTTTCCCTGTTTCTAAAAAAGTAATGTGCAAGGAATCATCAATAGAATATCCTTTATTTCTTAATATTTTATACTTGCTTAAAAAATGAATTGTATCATCTACAGCAATTCCAAAAACGATAGCAAAAACAATAGCTACACCACTTTCTAATTCTATTCCTGTAAAACCTAATAGTGCTGCTGCAATTAATAAAGGAAAAATATTTGGAATGAGTGAAATAAAAATCATTTTCCAACTTTTAAATAATAATCCCATTAATAAACAAACGGCAATCATTGCAAATCCTAAACCATACAAAATAGAATCTCTAATATATTCTTCATTTTTATCAAATAAAATTCCTGTACCTGTTCTTTTAAATTCTACAATATTATTATTGGTATTTTTCAACATCCATTCATCAATTCTTTTTCCTATTGCTTTTATTGTATCAGAACCGACATCTAAAATTCTATTAGAAATTCTTGCTTTTTTTTCATCTTTACTCACTAAAATATCTAAAGAAATTTGCGGTATTTTTTTTGAAAACTTTTGATATTCAATAAACTCTTTTTCTGTTGATGGTAATTTATAATCTTCTACTTTATTTTGATGAAAAGCACGATGAATACTTTTATAAATTGAAGTAATAGAATGGCTAGAACGAATGGCATTATATTGTTTTAAATGTTGTTCTACTTTATCGATTTCTTTCAAAACTAAATAATCTGTTGCTTTAAAAGTGTCCTTGGCAATAACTGCAATTTCGAAGGGGCGAAATCCCGCATAATTTTTTTCAAAATAAATATAATCTTTAGTTATTTTTTGTCCTTTAGGCAAATTACTTTCTATACTATAATTTGTAGTGATTAAAGAAATTCCAATTCCACAAATCACAATTACGAAGAGCATTCCAAGAGCAATTTTTCGAGGATTGTTTTTTGTAAATTGATACAACCATTCCATAAATGGTTTCCAAAATAATTTTCTATTGTTTAATTTTATAATTTGTTCTGATTTAAAAAAAGTTAATAACGAAGTAGTAAAAAATAAAACTGTAACATAGGCAATCAGTACACCTAAAGCAGCATTAATACCAAAAGAACGAATAGGAATTACTTTACTAGATAATAAGGTTAAAAAACCAACGGCTGTTGTTACTGAAGTTAATAAGGTGGCTATACCTATTTCTTTTATCGTATTTTTTATAGCTTCATTTTTAGATAATCCTTTGTTGAGTTCATCAATATATTTTGACATCATGTGTATAACGTCAGATGTACCTACAATAATTAATAATACAGGATAAAGGGCTGCCATTAAATTAAGTGGTCTTCCACTTATTCCTAACATTCCTAAAAAAAGTAACATTCCCATTCCTATAGAAATAATAGAAATAAACACTCCCCATGCAGTTCTAAATATTAAAAATAAAATTAAAGCAACAAGCAATCCTGAAATAATTGCAGAAATAATAATTTCTCTAAATTGTAAATTAATAAATTCTACTTGAAAATTAGGTCGTCCTAAATAATGAAAATGTTTGAATTGATATTGATGAATTAAAGAATCCATTTTATTCATTAATATTCTAGAATCATTGATTTGAATATTATCTTTTAATTTCAAAGCTAAAACAACTGAGGTGGCATCTTCTGAAATTAATGTTCCTACAAATCGTTCATCTTCTAATAATTGTTTTTTATCTTTTTGATATTTCGTAGTATCATTTCGATGAACGGCAGGTATAGCTATAATTCCAAAGGGTGTTTTTTGTGGATATTTTAATTGCGTAATAGAATTGGCAGAAATAACAAAAGGTAATTTTTTACATTCTAAAGAAAATTGATGAAATTGATTTAAAAAATATTTTTCAAAAACATCTTTTTTATGATCAATAGCAATGAATAAAAAATTATCATCGGTTTCAAACTCTTCAATAAATTGATAAAAATATTCTAAATCGGGATCTCCTACAGGAAAGAATTGTTCAAAATTAAATTCACCTTTTATTTTTGTAGCAAAAAAAATAGAACAGACAGATAAAACTGCAAAAATAATTAAAGAAATAGTTCTAAATTTTTGACTCATTTTATTTTTTTGTAATTCCTTTTTTTGACATCCAAGAAGAAATGTCTTCTTTTTTTATGGCAGCAGACATTAAATCAGGAAATTGATCAGGAGTACAAGCAAAAGTAGGAATATCTAAAGAATAAAATTGTTGAGCAATACTTTTATCATAACTAGGAGCACCTTCATCACTTAGAGCTAGGAGGGTAATAAATGTTACTCCTTTTGCTTTTATACTTGCAGCTCGTTTCAACATTTCTTTTTCATTTCCTCCTTCGTATAAATCGGTAATTAAAACTAAAATGGTATCGTCTGGTTGTGTAATAATTTGTTCTGCATACGTTAGAGCTTTATGAATATCTGTCCCTCCTCCTAGTTGTGTACCAAATAATAATTCAACAGGATCATTTAATTCTTGAGTTAAATCTACAACACTAGTATCAAAAACAATCATGTGAGTTTTTACAGAACGTAAAGAAGCCATTACTGCTCCAAAAACACTAGCATATACTAGAGATGCCGCCATAGAACCCGATTGATCTACTAATAAAATAATATTTTTAAGGGATTGTCCTTTTTTTCCATAGCCCCATAATTGTTCAGGAATAATTGTTTTATATTTTTTTTGATAATGTTTCATATTGACACGAATGGTTTTGTGCCAATTCATTTCATTTAATTTTGGACGACGATTACTTACACTTCTATTTAAAGAACCTTCTATAGATTCTCTCATTTTATTAGATATTTTTTTTTCTAAATCATCAACGACCTTTTGAATTACTTTTCTTGCTGTTTCTTTTGTTTTTGAGGGCATCACTTTATTTAATGATAATAATGTTCCTACTAAATCAACATCAGGTTCTACAGATTCTAACATTTCTGGTTCCAATAACATTTCTTTTAAACCTAATCGATCCATTGCATCTTTTTGCATAATTTGAACCATACTGGTAGGAAAATATTTTCTAATATCTCCCAACCAACGATTGATGTTGGGAGCAGAATTTCCTAAACCTCCTTGACGATTATCATCATATAAAGATTCTAAAGTTTCATCCATTTCTCTAGCTTGACTTTCAAGAGGCATTTCATCATTAGGATCTGCTCCTTTGCCTAAAATTAATCGCCATTTTTTTAAACGAGGATCTAAATTTTCAATATCTTTTTTATTATCGTCCATTTATTTTTTTGCATTCTAAATTTCAAAGTTAATTATTCTCCTTTACCTTTTCCCTTACTCGTCCATTTATTTTTTTGAATTCTAAATCTCCAATCCCATAAAGCACATTCTTCAGCATAATCCACTCCTACTCTTCTACTAGCAATAATATCTTTTTCTGAATAATTAATATTTCTATTTTCTATCCAAATGGGACTATCTTTTTTTATTAATGATATACCATTATGTAATTCTTTATGAATACCTAATGCTTGACTTAATGAACCAGGACCTGCAGTTACATTATATTTTATTTCTTTAAAATTTCTACGTTCTAACATTTTTTCAATATTATCTAGTGGTTCTATGGCTCGAATTAAAACGGCTTCTGCTTGTTCTTTTTTTCCTGTTACAATATTAAATAAATGGTGGATTCCATAACATAAATAAACATAAGCTTTTCCTCCTTCTTCAAACATAATTTCTGTACGCTTTGTTTTTTTATTAGGATAGGCATGACAAGCTTTATCATCACTTCCTCTATAAGCTTCGGTTTCTACAATTATTCCTGATGTAATAATTTCATTAATTTGTGTAACTAAAACTTTTCCTAATAAATCTTTTGCGATTTGAACTACATCTTCTTGTGTATAAAAATCTTTATTTAATTTTTTTGACATGATTTTTTGAACGTTAATTTGAGGTTAAATTATTGGAATAAATAAAGAATAGAGTAATTCATTTTTATATTCAATGAATACAATCCTAAAGTTATGAAAAAAATAATACTTCTTTTCTTTTTATTTCCTTCCATTTTTGCAAAAGATCAAAATATTTCTATTGCTACAATGGACTCTGATTCTATAATTTTTACAATGTATGAATTTCATTATTTAGACTCTATTAAGGAAAATATATTGAGAGAAAATCAAAAAAGGAGAGAAGCTTATTATTCAGATTTAGAAAAAGAATATATAGAAATAATAAAATATTACAATGCATGTGGCTCTCCTGTACAACAACAAAAAGAT
>JAHDII010000263.1 GCA_020630895.1 Saprospiraceae bacterium | reverse complement strand
AATGATTCCTAAAGTTATACATTATTGTTGGTTTGGACATCATAAAAAAAATGAAATTATTATTCAATGTATTAATTCGTGGAAAAAATATTTACCTAATTTTGAAATGAAAGAATGGAATGAAAATAATTTTATTATAGATAATTCTTTTGCTTTAGCCGCTTTTAAAGATCAAAAATATGCTTTTGTTTCAGATTATGCTCGATTTAAAATACTACATGAATATGGTGGTATTTATTTAGATACAGATATGCTTTTAACGCAATCATTAGATTCTTTATTAGAACATTCTTTTTTTATTGGATCAGAAAATAATAATATTATAAGTGCAGGAATTATAGGTTGTATTCCTCATCATAAAATCATTATTGATTTATTAAAAAAATATTCTACTTTACAATATAATCCTAACAAAAAAATAACAATAACATCTTTACTTACTCAATATTTTAACCCAAAAGGTATAAAAAAATATGATACTATTATTCATAAAAATAATTATGTGATTTATCCTTCTGAATATTTTTATCCTTTCCCTTTTCCTCCTCCTCATTCTAATTATATGCAATATGTTACAAAAAAAACAATAGCTATACATCTTTGGAATGGAAGTTGGTTAAATGCTTGGGATTATTTAAAAATAGGAAATTGTAGAAAGGGAGTTTTTTTATTAAAAAAAAATAATGAAAAAAAAATATTTTTTCCTATAAAAATATTTTTTTTCTTTTTATATTGTAAAATTAGAAAATATTTAAAACACTTTAAGTTTTTACTTTTTTGGAAAAACAAATAAAAAATATTCCCCTCATTTCAGTGCTCATGCCTGTTTATAATGCAGAGGAATATATTTCACTAGCTATAAATAGTATTTTAAATCAAACCTTCAAAAATTTTGAGTTTATTATTATTAATGATGGTAGTAATGACAATACAGATTCTATTATAAAAAAAATCCAAGATAGTAGAATTCAATATTATCATTTTACTTCTAATGAAGGTATTATCAATAGATTAAATTGGGGGATTCAAAAATGTAATGGAACTTTTATTGCAAGAATGGATGCTGATGATTATTCTCTTCCTCATCGTTTACAAACACAGATAGAATATTTAATAAAAAATAAAAATGTAGATATTGTAGGAAGTGATATGCTATTATTCACAAATAACACTCAAAAAACACACCGCTATTATTTTTCCAGTAAAAAAAATGATGTAAGTATAAAATTAATTTTTTCTACACCCATTGCTCATCCAACAGCAATGATAAAAAAATCAATTTTAGAAAAAAAACCATATCATCCAAATTATAAATATGCAGAAGATTATTTTTTATGGCAAGAATTATTTTTTTCAAAAAGAATAAAAATTCATAATATTCATAAAATATTACTTTATTATAGAATTCATAATAATAATTCGACTAAAACATATCAAAAAAAACAAGCCCTAAGTATTATAAAAATTCATGGAATTATTTTAGAAAAAATAGGCATAGATATAAAAAACGAAGATGAATTATATCTTCATTATTTTTTATCTACAGGCAATAATTTATTTCATCAAACAATAGATAATTTATTTTTATGGCTTAAAAAATTAAATGAAACCTGTTTTAACTTAAGTCTAAAAGAAAAAAAAGTATTAGACAATTATAGTCGAATACTTTTTCTAAGAGCTTTATTCAATCAAAAGAATATCTCTTTTTCTAAAAAATTATATTATACTTTTTATAGCATAAAAATAAATACTGAAATATCTTTAATTAAAATATTTTGTTTTCAAATTTATTATAAAAAAAGGTATCAAAAACATTTAAAAAAAACATTATCAAAGAAATATTAATTTTTCCAAACAACATTATTGATAACAGATAATACTTGATGAGCAATTATTTTTTCGTCAAATTCTTTAACTACTTTTTTTCGCCCACGTTCACCCATTTTATTTTTTTCTTCTTCACTCAATTGACTAAACCGAATCATTGCATCTGCTAAAGGTTGAATTGTTTTTACAGGAACTAAAAATCCATTAATATTATTTTCCACTGCTTCTCGACACCCTGCCACATCTGTTGAAATAACTGGTTTTGCCATTGCCATTCCTTCTTGTAATGCCCTAGCAATTGCTTCTCTATAAGAAGGTAGTACAATACAATCTGCTTCTTGAATCACTTCTCTTATATCATGTAAAAAGCCTTTATATTCTATAATTCCTTCATTGATCCATTTATTCAATTCTAATTTAGAAATTGTAGCAGGATTATCTTCATCAATATCTCCTGCAACTATAAATTTACATTTTTTATTCTCTGCTTGAACAATTTTTGCTGCTTCAATAAATTCGCGAATTCCTTTATGAGATAATAATCGACCAATGAATAAAAAAACAACATGATGATTATTTTTTGTTATTTTTTGAGGAGAAAAATAGTTGATATTAATTCCACATCCTTTTACAGAAATAGCATTTTTTTCTTTAATTATTTTTTCTTCAATAAAAAATATTCTATCATCATTATTTTCAAAAATAACTCTTTGATTATTTCTGAACGCATAACGATATAGTTTTTTAGTAATTTGTCCTATAGCTCCATTTCTTATAAAAGTATAACCCAAACCTGTGATAATAGAGATACAATTATGTTTTGTTTTTTTTGCAGCCAAGCTACCATAAATGTTAGGTTTAATGGTATAATGTAATATCTGGTTTTTCTTTTTTATAAATACGAACTAATTCTTTATATAAAAAAAAATCTTGAAATGGATTCAAGCTTTTTCTTTTCAATTGATTTAATTGAATATGTTTAATTTCTGGAATATTTTTAAGATAATGCAAAAACTCATCTGCTGGAGTAACAACAGTCACTGTATAATTTTGTTCAATTAATATTTTAATAATATTTAATCTAAAATTATAAATGTTCCAGCTTGTATTAGCGATAATCATCGCTTTTTTATGATTTACTTCTTTTTGCAATTTTAAAAATAATCTTTTAATTCATTTTTGTGTTGAGCAACTAGTTGTTTGATTTCTTGTTCTAAATCTTTAGGATAAATTAATAGCACATCTTCTTCATCTACAATAATAAAATTTTCTAATCCCTTAATTATTGCTAATTTATTTTTAGGAATTCTAATAAAACATTCTTGGGTTTTCTCAAGAATTATTTTATTACTTTTTACATTTTTATTTTCATCTTTATTTCTATATGCATATAAAGAATTCCATGTTCCTAAATCTGACCAACCGATATCAGAAGGAATGGTATAAATATTTTTTGCTTTTTCCATTATGGCATAATCCACAGAAATATTTGGAGTTGTTGGATATGCTTTATTAATAAATTCTTGTTCTTGTCCAGTATTATAAAATTGATTTCCTTTTTCTAAAATTTCCATTATTTCAGGAGCATTTTTTCTAAAAGAATTTAATATAGATTTTACATGCCAAATAAATATTCCTGCATTCCATAAATAATTTCCGCTATTTAAAAATTGTTTTGCTTTTTCTAAATTTGGCTTTTCTGTAAATTGTTTTACTTTAAAAACTTTTCCATTTTTTTCTTTTTCAAAATTAATATAGCCATAGCCTGTATCAGGTCGAGTAGGTGTAATTCCTAAAGTCACTAATGCTTCATTATTCTGAGTAAAATGAAGTGCTTCTTTTATTTTATCAATAAAAATATCTTCTTTTAAAATAACGTGATCTGAAGGTGCTACTACAAAATTGGCATCTGCTTGAGTCGCTTGTAATTTTAATGCGGTATAGGCAACACATGGAGCAGTATTATTTCTTGACGGTTCACAAAGAATTTGATGTTCTTGGATTAAGGGCAAATGTTCTTGTACTAATTTTTTATATTGATGATTAGTAACAATATAAATATTTTCAGCAGGACATAATTTTAAAAACCTTTCAAAAGTTAATTGTATTAAAGATTTTCCTACGCCAAGTATATCTAAAAATTGTTTCGGTCGTGATGTTCTACTAGCAGGCCAAAATCGACTACCTATTCCCCCCGCCATGATTGCTACATAAATATTGGACATTATTTACTTTATTTCTTTTAAAATGAATCTTTTACTTCATTATAAACAGAACGAATTCCTTTTTCTAAGGAAATTTGAGCTTCCCAACCTAAAGATTTTAATTTATTGACATCCATTAATTTTCTAGGTGTTCCGTCTGGTTTAGATAAATCATGTTCGATTTCTCCTTGGTATCCTACTATTTTTTGAATCAATAATGCAAGATCTTTAATGGTAATATCTTCTCCTGTTCCAATATTGACCAAGCCTTTTTCACTATAATTTTGCATTAAATAATAACAAGCATCTGCTAAATCATCTACATGCAAAAACTCTCTTTTAGGAGTTCCTGTCCCCCACATCATTACAGAAGAAATATTATTGACTTTTGCTTCGTGAAATTTTCTTAATAATGCAGGTAATACATGAGATGTTTTTAAATCATAATTATCATTAGGCCCGTATAAATTAGTAGGCATTACAGAAATAAAATCGCATCCATATTGTGAACGATATGCATCACACATTTTTATGCCTGCGATCTTAGCGATGGCATAAGGTTCATTAGTGGGTTCTAATAAATCTGTAAGTAAATAATCTTCTTTTAAAGGTTGTGGAGCTAGTTTAGGATAAATACATGATGAACCTAAAA
>JAHDII010000262.1 GCA_020630895.1 Saprospiraceae bacterium | reverse complement strand
CTGTAAAGGCTCAAGAAAAAAAAGATTTTTGGATAAGAAATAAAAGCAAATATGCTAATTCATATATGAAACCTGATATTGTTGTGTATAAAAATAAATCTGAAAAATTAGTTCTAGATACTAAATGGAAAAATATAGGAAATGATAATCCTTCTATAGATTATCTTAGGCAATTATATGTCTATTTAGAATATTTTAATGGCAATACTGGAGCATTAGTTTTTCCTAATTCATCATTAGAAAAAGAAAACATAATGGGACAATATTTTAATACAACATATCCTCAAGAAATATCTCATAAAAAATGTTGTTTAATAAAAATACCTGTTCAAAAAAAAATAACAGACTGGCAAGAATCTATTCAAAAACAAATATTTTCTATAATGGAAAAATCTATTGAAATTTAATGATTTTTTATCCAACATCTAATCTCTTGGAATTTGTATAATAAAACTGGTTTTATTTTTTTGTGATGAAAAATGAATATGTCCTCCATGTGCTTGAATAATATTTTTGGATAAGCTTAAACCTATACCAGAACCATTTTCTCTAGTAGTGAAAAAAGGAATAAAAATATCATTTTTTATAGAATTAGAAATTCCAATACCATTATCTATAATTTCAATGCAATTGTAAATATTTGTCGAATAAGTAGTAATGATAATCTTTGGATTTTTGATGTTTTTAAGGGCATAAATAGAATTGGTAATTAAATTAATGAGTACTTGTTCTATTTGATTTTTATCTATAAAAAAATATGTTGCATCTGGATGAATATTTTTTTCTATAATTATTTTATTTTCTTGAATTAATATGGATAAAGTTGTTACACTATGTTGGATAATAGATTCAATTTTTACTTGAATTTTTTGAGGGGAGGGGAGTTCTGCAAGAGAACGATATGTATTTACAAAATCAGAAAGATGTTGTGTTCTTTCTTGAATGGTAAAAACACTTTTTTGAATATCTTCAAAATCATTTCCTAATTCATTTTTTCTTTCTGTAATTAAATATTCTAAATTATTAGATAAGGAACTAATAGGAGTAATGGTATTTAATATTTCATGAGACATGACTTTCATTAAATTATACCAAGATTCTTTTTCTTTTTTATCTACAATGTTTTGTATCGTATCTAAATGAATGATTAAATAAGATTCATTATAAACGAAGGTAGAGAAAGTTCTAAAAGAAAAATCTTGTTCTTTATTATTAATAGAAAGAGTAATAATATTTTTGTAATCTTTCCAATTATCTATTTTTATAAAAGGTTGGAAAGCCTTCAAGTAAGGAGCTAATAAATGCCAATGAGTATATCTAGGTAATTCTAATAAATGGAAAAAAGATTCGTTAGCATAAAATATTTCAATTTTATGTTCTTTGTTCTTTTTTAATATTAAAATTCCAGTATCAATACTATTAATAATATTCTCATAAATAATTTTTATAGAATGATTATCTTGATTTTGTTTTTTTTGATGTTCAACAATTCGTAATAATGGTTGATGTATAGAATCAGGAATTTTTTTATTAGATAATTTTAATGAATAGTCTTGATTTGCAATTCCTGAAATAATTTGTTCTGTAGCATTTAATATATTGTAAATGGTCGAAATAATTTCGTACAAAATAAAAAGACAAAATAAAAATAAACATATAGAACTAAAATAAAAACCTTTGTATAATAAAATTAAAAATACAATTGTTAAACTCAACAATAGAATAGAAAGTACAATAATTTTCCATTTAATTTTTAACATCTTATAATTCAAATTTTTCCATTCTTCGATATAATGCAGCACGTGTAATACCTAGTTCTTTAGCAGCTTTAGTAATATGTCCTTTATGTTTTTTTAATGCTTCAGAAATTAAATGTTTTTCCATTTCTTCTAAATTTAATGTTTGAGGTTGGTTACTAGAAAAATTCGTAGTAGAAAAATGTAAATCTTCTAAATGAATTTCATTTTTATCACATAAAATAACAGCTCTTTCTATCACATGTTCTAACTCTCGTATATTACCTGCCCAAGAATAATTTTCCATTTCCTGTTTTGCTTTTTGTGATAATTGTAGTTTTCCTTTTTTGTATTTCTTTTTATTTTTTTCTAAAAAGAAAAGAGCTAGAGGAACAATATCTTCCTTTCGTTCTCGAAGAGGAGGTAAAGTAATTTCAACAGTATTGATTCTATATAATAAATCTTCTCTGAAAGTTTTTTCAGAAATAGCTTCCATTAAATTAGCATTAGTAGCACAAATAATTCTTACATCAATAGAACGTTCTTTAGCTTCTCCTAATCGAACTATTTTTTTATTTTGTAAAACGGTTAATAATTTAGTTTGTAAATGATAAGGTAAATTACCAATTTCATCTAAAAATATCGTTCCTTTATCAGCTAATTCGAAACGTCCTAAACGAGATTCTTTGGCATCTGTAAAAGCACCTTTAGCATAACCAAATAATTCACTTTCAAATAAATTTTCGCTTAAAGATCCTAAATCTACATGAATAAAAGCATTGTTTTTTCTATCTGAATTTTGATGAATCATTTTGGCAATGACATATTTTCCTGTACCATTTTCTCCAAGTAATAAAATATTAGCATCTGTATTAGAAACTTTTTTTACAATATGTAAAACATGTTGAAACGCAGGAGAATTTCCAATAAACCAATTATTATTTTTATAAAAAGAATTTGCATTTAATTGCTCTAATTTAGACGAGGTATTTAATTTTCTATTTAATTGAACTCCAGCATGAATTGTAGCTAATAATTTTTCGTTATTCCAAGGTTTTAAAATAAAATCAAAAGCACCTAATTTTAAACTTTCTACAGCAATATTAACATCGGAATGTGCTGTCATCATAATAATAACCGTTTCAGGAGAAACACCTTGAATATATTTTAACCAATAAATACCTTCTTTACCATCAGCAATTCCTTTTCTAAAATTCATATCTAAAACCACAACATCTACTACATTTTTATTGAACACGTCATTAATTTTTTTAGGACTGTCTATAGTTGTAATAGTAGCAAAGAATCTTTTTAAAAATACTTTAATAGTAAATAGGATGTTTGGATCATCATCTATAATTAATATATGACTTTCTGTTTTACGCATGCCCAATAATACGAAAAATGTTCATTTATGAACAAAAAAATGTCCGTTTTCGAACACTTTATTTTAGGTTGAAAAATTAAAACGTTGATTATTAATTGCTTATGATCTAGTTAATGCTTTGGCATACATATGGTATTATTTAAAGAGAAAATAAAATCATAAATCATGGATAAAAAAATTGAAAAAAGAAAGAATATTATTCCAAAATTATTTTTGGGTATTTTATTATTCTGTTTTATAGCTTATTTTTCTCTTCTTTTATTTAATAAAGAAAAGCAAACGAATATTAATAAAGAGCATTTAACAATTAAAACGGTTCAGCGAGATTATTTTGAAGATATAATTATTTTTCAAGGAGAAGTAGAACCTTTAAATACTATTTTAATTAATACCATCGAAAGTGGTTCTGTGCGAAATGTTTTTGTTGAAAATGGAGAGTTAGTTGAAAAAGAACAACCTTTATTAGAAATTTATAATCCTAATACAGAGTTTAATTATTTAACACAAGAAACAGCCATTATTGAACAAATAAATAATTTAATTAATATTAGAGTCAATATAAAAAATCAGCAATTTGATTTAAATAGAACGGCATTAGAAATAGAACATGAATTTAATAATGAAGAAAGAGAATATCAATTAAACAAAGAATTATTTGAAGCAGAAATTTTAGCAGAAAATGATTATAAAAAATCTAAAGAAGATTTTCGTTTTCAAAAGGCACAACAAGAAATGGTATTTAAAAATATAAAAAATGAAAAGATAGATAGAATAGCTCAAATGGAGAGAATTAATAATTCTATTCAAAAAATGGAAAGGACATTAAAAAAATTAAAAGCCAATCAACAAAATTTTATAGTAAAAGCTAGTGCAAGAGGAAAATTGTCTTCATTTAATCCAGTTGTTGGACAAAGTTTTCAAGGAGGAGATGCTTTAGGAAAAATAGATTTATTAGATGGATATAAAATTGCAATTCAGGTAGATGAATTTTATAATTCAAAAATTAAAAAAGGACAAATTGCAGAAATAAAAATCAATGATAAGATTTTTGAATTAGAAGTCAACAAAGTTTTACCTGAAGTAATTAATGGTGAATTTAGGGTAGAATTAAAATTTATTCATTTAATTCCTAAAAATATAAAAAGAGGAATGACTTTGCCTGTAAAAATTTATTTATCGAATAATAATAGTAAAGCATTATTATTAGCTAAAGGTGGATTTTATCAATCTTCTGGCGGACAATTTGTGTATGTGCTTTCAGAAGAAAATAAAGCAGAAAAAAGATATATTACTATTGGGAAATCTAATTCTTATTATTATGAAGTAATTGATGGATTACAAGAAAATGAAAAAGTAATTACTTCTAGTTATGAAGATTATAAAACTATGTCGATACTTAATTTAAGATAATAAAAAAATAATATAATGATACAATTAAAAAATTTAATAAAAATTTATAGAACAGAAGATATTGAAACTACTGCATTAAATGCGGTTAGTTTAGAAGTCAAAGAAGGAGAATTTATTTCTATTATGGGAGCATCAGGTTGTGGTAAATCAACGCTGTTAAA
>JAHDII010000261.1 GCA_020630895.1 Saprospiraceae bacterium | reverse complement strand
AAAAAAGCCATATAAATTATCTTTTTTAACTCTAAATTTATTATTTTTTTCTTTATAGATTTTATCATATTCAAAAGGAATAACTATTTGATTTTTATTATCAATAACAGCATATTTTTTGTTTTTCTTTGCTATTGTTTTTCCATTAATAAACGATTCTAATCGTTCATAATTATGAGGAATAACCATTTCTCCATTGGTATTAATCGCCCCATTTTGACCATTAACAGTAACAATAGCTAAGCCTTCAGAAAAATCTTTGAGATTATCATATCGAGGAAGAATTTTCCATTCTCCATTAGTTGTAATAAAGCCCATTTGTTGATCAAAAGTAGATACTCTAGCTAATCCATTAGAAAAGGCATAAGCCGATCTAAATTGAGGTTGAATAATTATATTTCCTTGTTGATCAATATATCCCCATTTAGCACCTATTCTAATTTTAGCAAGACCCTCAGAAAAATTTCCTGCATCATCAAAATTAGCTTTTATCATTACATTTCCTTGTTCATCAATAAAGCCCCATTTTAATTTTGAAGTAGGAAAATCATCTTCAATAGAAGGAGGTTCTTTATCTTTTTCTTTTTCCTGAGAATCAGGAATACAAGAAGAAATAAAAAAAATAATTCCTACAATTAATAAACCCCAATATTTATTCATCATCTTTATTTGAATTTTTAATGATACCGCCAATTTCAAAAATAAATCCTTTTTCTAAAAATTCATTGTATTTATTTTCATTAAATTGATATAAATATGCTGGACGATGAGAAACTCCTTGTTGACGTTCTAATTGTTCTAAAATATCCATTTTTAATATTTTAGTCCTAAAATTTCTTTTATTAATCTCAACACCCAAAACTGTTTCATATAATTGTTGTAATTGGGTTAGTGTAAATTTTTTAGGAAGTAATTCAAAGCCAATAGGTTGATAAACGACTTTTCCTCTTAATCTTTTTAAGGCTACATTCAAAATATTTTCATGATCAAAAGCTAGAGGAGGCATTTCATCAATTTTAAACCAAGAAGCATCGTCAGCATCAGAAGAAGCATTTATGGGATGCTCATTCAAATTTACTAAAGCATAATAAGCCACGCTAATTACTCTTCCCCTAGGATCTCTATTGGGCTGTCCAAAAGTATATAATTGTTCTATAAAAACATCTTTTACTCCTGTTTCTTCTTCTAATTCTCTTAATGCAGCGGTTCTTAAATCTTCTTCCATATCAACAAAACCTCCGGGCAATGCCCATTTTCCTGCATAGGGGTCTATCCCTCTTTTAATTACTAAAACTTTTAAATCTTTTTTATCCAAACCAAAAATAATACAATCTACTGTAAGTGCTGGTCGAGGATATTCATATGTATGAGACATTTTATTTTTTTTTATTAATTAATTTTAATTTTAGTTGATGTAATTTTTTTTCTAATCCTGCTGGATAATTTTTTATGTTATGAAATAAAAATACTTGTTCTAAAGTATGCTTTCGCATTTCATGAATACTTGGATTTTTATAAATTAATTTTCCCTTTTTAAAAATGGGTACTAATAATTTTTGGATTTCATTTTCAGAAAAAGAATATTCTTTTTCTGAAAATGAAATCATTGTCAGAGAATTATTCTTTTCTATTTCATTAATGATAACATCCATTTGTGGTATATGATTTTTAAATACCCTTATTGTATTTAAAATGCCTGGATTTGAAACTTTAATGATTTGTTCAGATAGTTTGATTTTAAATTTCCAATCCTCTTGAGGAGCTTTTACTGCTGCTAATTTATATACACCTCCTAATGCTGGTTGATCGTAAGCTGTTGATAATCTTGTACCCACTCCCCAAACTGTAATTTTAGCCCCTTGCTCTTTTAAAGTTTGAATTCTATATTCATCTAAATCATTGCTTGCAATAATTACAGCATTTTTAAAATTTGCTTCATCTAATAATTTTCTGGCTTGAATACTTAGTGCTGCTAAATCTCCACTATCTAAACGAATCCCTGTCATTTCATAGCCTTTATCTCTTAGTTTTTTGCCTACACTTATTGCTTTTTTAACTCCTTCAATAGTATTGAATGTATCGACTAGAAATACACAATTATTCGGCATCGCTTTGGCATAGGCTTCAAACGATTCTAATTCTTCATCAAAACACATCACCCAGCTATGTGCATGAGTGCCTTTTATAGGAATTTGATACAATTTTCCGGCTAAAACATTACTTGTTGCATGGCAGCCACCAATATATGCAGCCCTAGAAGCCATTAGTCCACCATGAGGTCCTTGAGCTCTTCTTAGACCAAATTCTAAAACAGAATCTCCTTTTGCTGCTTGACAAATTCTTGCCGATTTTGTTGCGATTAATGATGAAAAATTAATTAAATTCAGTAAAGTTGTTTCGATGAGTTGTACTTGAATTAATGGTCCTTTTACCCTGATTAATGGTTGATGAGGAAAAACAACAGTTCCTTCTGGGACAGCATCAATATCACAGGAAAATTCCATTCTTTGTAAATAATTTAAGAAAGATTCTTCAAAAAGAGGTTTTCCATCATTAGCTTTTAAATTTCCTAAATATTGAATATCATCTACTTCAAATTTTAAGTTTTGAAGATATTCTATAACATATTCTAAACCACAAGCAATAGTATATGAACCTTTAAAAGGATGTTTCCGAAAGAATAAATGAAAAACTGCTTCATGTTGATTCATACCATTTTTCCAATATCCATTTGCCATGGTTAATTGGTATAAATCGGTTAGTAATGTAAGATTAAAAGACTTCACTTAGTTTAATTTTAAAACTAAGTTAGGGGGTTTTATTGTAATATGCAAAAAAATGAGAGAAAAATGTAAAATTAATGCAACTATAAGGGATTTTAGTAGTCTTTTCATAAAAAAATAGTCATTAGACTATGAAATAAAGGAGTTAATCGTAAAAATATAGATTTTCTTTAAAGTTTTGTTATTTTTGTGTTACAAATCTACCAATTTATCGTACACTATGAAAAATATTTTCAAATCATTTTTAATCATTCTTTTACTTTCAATGAGCATTGGTTCTTATGCATATTTGAATTTTTATGCTGCTCCACAGGCCGAAAGCCATCCAATAGAACAAGAGCATAGCAATACTGAAGACTATACTCAAAGTAAATTAGCAGATGTAGGAATAGTTGTAAAACTGATTCAAGTCATTAAGGAAAATCTTTCTGCTCATTAGAATTATATTTTTAGGCCTTATCTAAAGTAAAGCCAAAAGTAGATCCTCTACCTAAAGTACTACGTACATTAATAGATTGTTGATGAACTTCAATAATATGTTTCACAATAGCTAAACCTAAACCTGTTCCTCCTTTTTGGCGTGATCGGCTTTTATCTACTCTGTAAAACCTATCAAAAAGTCGAGAAAGATGTTCTTCAGAAATTCCTATTCCATTATCTGCAACTTCAACAAGAATGACTTTATCCATATCATAAAAACTGACTTGTGTTAAGCCTTCTTTTTTTCCATATTTTATTGAATTGGAAACTAGATTCACCAATATTTGGCTAATCTTTTCTTTATCAGCTAATACTTTAAAACCTTTTTCAGCTCCAGATTTGAATTGAAGACTGATTCCTTTTTCTTTAGCTTTGATATAAAATTCTTCAAAAACAAGTTCTGTAATATCTTTAATATTAAATTCTTCGATATCTAATTCTAAAACAGAAGATTCCATTACTGAAATGGATTCTAAATCTTGAACAATGTTATGCAAACGTTCAACATTTTTAGCAGCTTTGGTTAAATATTGGACATTAATAGAATCATCATGAATTCCTCCATCTAATAGAGTATGTAAATATCCTTGTATATTAAAGATAGGTGTTTTTAATTCATGAGAAATATCTCCCATAAAATCTCTTCTATATTCTGCTAATTTTTTAAGTTCATCAATTTCTTTTGTCTGCGTCAAAGCCCAAGTTTCTACTTCTTTCTCTACTTCATCAATAATATCTTTACCTAAATCTACTCTTGAAGATTTATCTTGAGGTTCCATTTTAGCTGTTCGGATAGTTTTATAAATGAGCTTGACTTTTCTATAGATATATTTTTCTAATACTTGAGCAATGATGTAATAAGAAACAAAGAATAATATCACAGAAAGTATAAGTATAAATGCCCAATGAACTTGTATTTTGCCCAAAAATTTAAAAATAAGTAAAAGGAGCAATACAAAGATTGCAATTAGAGTAGAAGCGTAAAGAGCTAACTCTCTTGGTGTAGGATTTTTAAGGTTTCCTCTAGAATTCAAATTTATAGCCAATACCTTTTACTGTTTTAATATAGTTATTACCTAATTTTTCTCTCAATTTTCGAATATGAACATCAATTGTTCTATTTCCAACAATAACTTCTGTTCCCCAAACTTTATGAAATATTTCTTCCCTTGTATAAACTTTTCCGGGTTTTGTTACGAGCAATTCTAATAATTCAAATTCTTTTTTTGCTAAATAAACATCTTCACCCGACTTCCGAATAATAAACTTTTCTCGGTCAATTTCTAAATCTCCTAATTGAACAGAGGTATTTTCTTTTTTAGAAGATGTTTCTTCTACTCTAGTATTTCTTCTTAATAAAGCTTTAATTCTACTTAAAAATACTCTAGGTCTAATGGGTTTAGTAATATAATCATCTGCTCCTACTTCAAAA
>JAHDII010000007.1 GCA_020630895.1 Saprospiraceae bacterium | reverse complement strand
TGCTCAAACAATATTTCATTCTTAACGAATTTTCTGCACTCTTTTCACTAAATTGAATAAGGTCGATATTTTTTCATTTATTATAATTATTTTTAACCAAAATATTATATAAAATAAAATTCGACTAAAAAAATTGTATTTTATCAATCATTCGTAAAATGATATCATTCTATGATTTTTGATACAATGTATTTTAAAATACTTCAAAATAAAAAGAATTTTCTTTTCGTTATTTTATAAAAATTGAAATGAAGAATATTATTTTTTTAATGAGCCTTTTTTTATTCTCTTGTCAAGAAGCAGATCATAATAAAAAAAATGATGCTACAAGTAGTATTGATAATACTTTAAAAGAAGAGAAGCCAAATATTTCATCTGAAAAGAAGGAAGAAATAAAAGAAAAAATTATTGAAAAAAAAGAAACAACAGAAATAAAAAAACCAACAACAATTATTGAATCAGAAGTGGTTGAAAATTTTCCTTGGACTACTTCCGACAAAAGTGTTTCCTTTATTAAAAATATTCCTACTCCAGAAGGATTTACAAGAGTTAATTATTCTGAAAATTCTTTTGGAGATTGGCTTCGAAATTTACCTTTAAAAAATAAAAATAAAAAGGTGAAATATTATAATGGGGGTACTAAACCTCATGACGTTCATGAAGCGATTATTAATATAGATGTAGGAAATAAAGATTTGCAACAATGTGCTGATGCTGTCATGAGATTGAAAGCAGAATATCATTATTCAAGAAAAGAATATGAAAAAATTCATTTCAATTATACTAGTGGAGATAAAGTATCTTTTGATGATTGGCGAAGAGGAAAAAAACCTATTATCAAAGGAAATAAAGTTGTTTTTTCTTCTCCTTCAGGAAGCATTAATAATTCGTATACAAATTTTAAAAAATATTTAATTCAAATTTTTTCTTATGCAGGAACTGCTTCATTAAGTAAAGAATTAAAATCTATAGCTCTTAAAGATATTCAAGCTGGAGATGTATTTATTCAAGGCGGTTTTCCTGGACATGCTGTAATTGTTATGGATGTTGCTCAAAATAATAATGGAGATAAAATTTTTATGCTTGCCCAAAGCTATATGCCTGCACAAGATATTCATATTTTAAAAAACAATATGTCTAATAATATGAGTCCATGGTACTCTACAAGCTTTGAAAATGAGTTAAATACTCCTGAATGGACATTTCATCGTGCAGATTTGAAACGTTTTCCGTAAATTAGTCGTTTGAAACAGCAATTGGACCTATGAATTATAAAAAACCTAAAAAAGAAAAAAGGTATTATTCGATTGGAGAAGTCGCCGAAATGTTTGGGGTTTCCAAATCTTTAATTCGATATTGGGAAACAGAATTTGAGTATTTAAAACCTCATAAAAATTCTAAAGGAGAACGACGTTTTACTCAAGAAAATATTGATCAACTTTCAATTGTTTATCATTTAGTAAAAGAAAAAGGATTTACTTTAGATGGTGCAAAAAAAGAACTTGATTCCAATAGGAGTAAAGTAGAACAAAAAGTAAATTTTATTAAAAAACTTAAAGTCTTAAAAAAGACATTAAAAGACATTAAAAAGAATTTATAACCTTTTCATGATCTATTAACAGCATTTATTATGGCAAAGAAAAAAGATAAAAATTCTAAGGATAAAAAACCTAAAGTACACGATGAACTTACTGGTTTTAATATTAAAATTGATGAATTTGGAGAAATATCTTCCAACTTAAATATTGATAAATTAAATCAATTTTTAGATGAAAATGTTGAGGATAAAAAACTCATAGAAAAAAACGAAAAAGAGTCAAAAGATAAAGAAATTTAATGATTAGGTTTTATTAAATTTTATTCCTTCCTTTACAACTATTGATTGTAGCTGTACTTTTATATTCCTTCTTATGTAACATGAGTTACATAACAATTCTATTCATCTATATACATTTGCATCATTATTTAAAAAATAATAACAAATAAGATCTTTATCAATGAAAGAAAAACTTATAGCCAAATATCAATATATTTTTGAAGAAAATTTAATCAAAGAAATGGCTTTGGTTGGACAAATACGAAAAGTAAAAAAAGGAAATACAATGATAGATATTGGAAACAATATTACTCATATTCCTTTAATTTTAGATGGTGCTATTAGTGTGATTAATGAAGATAAGGATCAAAATGAATATCTTTTGTATTATTTAGAAATAGGTGATTCTTGTGCCATGACCATGTCTTGTTGTTTAGGAGGTAAAAAAAGTGAAATTCGAGCTTTAGTAGAAAAGGATGCAGAGGTAGTCATGTTCCCTGTTTCAAAAATGGAAGATTGGCTCATTAAATATAGGTCATGGCGAATTTTTGTATTTCAAAATTATGAAGCTGTAATGTCTGAAATGTTAGAAGCTATTGATACTTTAGCTTTTCATAATATGGAAGAACGATTGTATAAATATATAAGAGATAAAGTTTTAGTTTTAGAAACATCGACACTAGAAATTACGCATCATCAAATAGCAAAAGATTTAAGTACATCTAGGGTTGTAATTTCTCGATTAATTAAAAAATTAGCATTAGATCATAAAATTAAATCTACAAGAAACTCTATTACTCTTTTAAAATAATTAGGATTAATAAAAATGGAATTTGTCATATAAAGTATAAAAATATCTAAAAACACAATGAATAAATTTTTCTTTTTGTTCATTTTTTAATTCAATAAAATAAATACTAATGGATTTTTTATTTGAACCATGGCCTTGGTACATGGCTGGGACGTTTATTGCTATTATTATGTTTTCTCTTATTTATTTTGGTGAAAATTTTGGACTTTCTAATAATTTAAGAACAATATGTTCTGCAATTGGAGGAGGAAAATATTCTGACTTTTTTAAAATAGATTGGAAAAAACAAAAATGGAATTTGATATTAATTATAGGAACAATAATTGGCGGTTTTTTAGCTTCTACCTTTTTGAATAATCAACAACCTATCCAATTAAATCCAAAAACTATTTCATCTTTACAAGATTTAGGTTTCCAAGAACCTGGAAAACATTATTTACCCCATGAATTATTTAATATTTCTTCTCATTTTTCATTTAAAAAACTTTTCATTTTAATTATGAGTGGCTTTTTTGTTGGCTTCGGAGCTAGATATGCTGGCGGATGTACTTCTGGACATGCTATTAGTGGTTTAAGTCATCTACAAGTTCCTTCATTAATAGCTGTAATTGGCTTTTTTATTGGAGGATTAATCATGACTCATATTTTTATTCCTATTATTTTTTAAAATTAAGACATGCAATATTTAAAATTTTTAATTCTTGGATTACTTTTAGGAATTGTAATGACAAAAGCTGAAATTATTTCTTGGTTCAGAATTTATGAAATGTTCCGTTTTGAATCTTTTCACATGTATGGAGTGATTGGAACAGCCATTATTTTAGGAATTATATTGATGCAATTTACACTCAAAAAACAAATTCGTGATATAACAGGAAAACCCATTATTATTCATAGCAAAAACATGAGTATTTCTAGATATTTAATTGGTGGAATTATATTTGGTTTAGGATGGGCTTTATCTGGTGCTTGTCCAGGTCCGATGTTTATTTTATTAGGCACAGGTTATTCATCTGTACTTCTTGTTATTTTAGGAGCAATTCTAGGAACATTTGTTTATGGAATAATGAGAAATAAATTACCTCATTAATCTTAAAAATTATTAATTAAATAATATGGAAATATTAGGATATATTGGTGCATTATTTATTGGAATAACTTTAGGACTTTTAGGTGGAGGTGGTTCTATTTTAGCTGTTCCTATTTTTGTTTATATTTTAAAAATAGATCCTGTTACGGCAACTGCTTATTCTTTATTTGTGGTTGGGAGTACTTCTTTGATTGGAACTATTCGTAATTTTTTTATTCAAAATATAGAAATTAAAACAGGAATTATTTTTGCTATCCCTACTCTTGTTTCCGTTTATCTTACTCGAAAATTTTTAATTCCTGCATTACCCGAACATTTATTTTCTTTAGGTTCATTTCAAGTAACGAAAGATATTGGAATCATGGTATTTTTTGCTATTATTATGTTTCTAGCAGCTCTTTCCATGATAAAAACAAAAAAAGAAATTGTATTCAATAATGAAACAGAAATAAAATATAATTATCCTTTTATTTTTTTAGAAGGTATTATTGTTGGAGTACTAACGGGAATTGTAGGTGCGGGAGGAGGATTTTTAATCATTCCTGCTTTAGTTCTTTTTTCTAAAATTCCTATGAAAAAAGCAGTCGGTACTTCTCTCATGATTATTACTATAAAATCATTAATTGGGTTTATCGGTGATGTAGAAAATATTATTATTGATTGGGCATTTTTAATTTCATTTACTGCAATTGCTATTGTAGGAATTTTAATAGGAATTTATTTATCAAAATTTATTTCTGATAAAAAATTAAAAAAAGTATTTGGCTGGTTTGTTTTATTGATGAGTCTTTATATCTTATTTAAAGAAATTATTATTTGATTTCTAAGGAACAATAAAAATATCAACTCTTCTATTCATCCATCTAGGATCATTATTATTAATTTCTCCAATACTTTGGATTTCTATTTTTTCTGGAGGCAAACCTCTTTTGATTAAATACTCAAAAGTTTCTTTGGCTCTTTTTTCTGCTAATTGTAAATTATATTTTTTGGTTCCTTTAAAATCACAATATGCTTTTATTTGTATTTTTGAATATACTCTAGTTCCTTTTAAAATCGAACGTCCTATTTTATTTTGTATTTCATTTATTTTTCCTTTTGCTGTTTCGCTTAAATTGTATTTATCAAAATCAAAATAAATAGATGTTTGAAAAGGCTGCATATAAGGAGCAGTTATTATTTTATTTATTTTTATAGTAGTATCTTTTTTAGGCGGATTATCTTTAGGAATATTTTCTACTATAATTTTATTGTCCTCTTTTTTTAATAATAATTCTAAAGGAAAAAAAGTACGATTATCCCATTCTGGAATTATTTTATTTTCATGAAAAGGGATATATTCTTTTTCATTAATTTTAATATGATAATTGTTAGGAGGCAAACATCTAAAAAATCGTCCATTTTCATCCGTAGCCATTTTTTGTCCATCTGAAAATTCAACAACGGTTTGTATAGGTTCTTTTGTAATAGAATCTTTTACAAAGCCTTCAACAAAAGTAATGGGATCACTTTTAATAGGAACAGATAAAGTAAATTGATAAATATCTAGTTTCCCTTTTCCTCCTTTTCGATCTGAAGCAAAATATCCAGTTCTACCATCTGCGGATAAGAAAAAACCTAATTCTCTACCAGCGGTATTTATTTGATTTCCTAAATTCATCGGTCGTCCCCAAGAACCATCTTTTTGTTTTCTACTCATATAAATATCCTGTTCACCCATTCCTAATAAACCTGTTGAACTAAAAAACAAAGTATTGCCATCATTCGTAATAAAAGGAGATTCTTCATAATCATTGGTATTAATATTAGGACCTAAATTTTCTCCCTTAGACCAAGAACCATCTGCTTGTAATTTACTTACATATATATCTGTTTTGCCATAACCTTTTCTACTAGAAGTATAAAACATCATACTACCATCGCAGCTAATAGAGGCTTGAGATTCCCAATATTTAGAATTGACCTCTCCTTGTAATACTTCAATATTTTTAATTTTAATATTTTGATTTTCGCCAATCTCTAAAATGGCTTGTTGAATATCACAAGTACCATTTACATTTTCTCTTTTACATGCTGTAAAATACAAACGAATATTATCTCTTGTACAAGTACACATTCCTTCATTATTTCCTGTATTAAAACCTCCTCCTACTTTTTTTCCTTTTCTCCATTTTCCATCTTCAAAAAAACTGACATAAAAATCTTCATTCATTATATTCACTCTTGTAAATAATAATACACTTTCATCATTAGTTAAAAAAGGAAAATAATCATTCATAGGAGTATTAATAGAATCTCCTAAATTCTTAACATCTTTAATCCCTAGAGCAGGGATAGAATCCCTAGCATAGACACATTCAAAAATAGAATCATCTAATTGTTTTTTATATTTGAATTCTATACCTTGCTCCATTGTTACATTATATCCAAATTTTGAAGGAGGTAGGTCTAATAAATATTTAAATTTTTCAAAAGCTTCTATTGCTTCAGTATATTTCCCTTGACGATAATATACTTTTCCTAAATCATAATATATGACTCTAGAAAAATATGGATTTTTTTCTATTATTTTTTTTAAATAATTTTCTGCTTCTTCATAATTATCTTGTAATTCATAAACAGTTGCCATACCTCTTAGAGCTGGAGGAAAATCTGTTTTCTTTTTTAATACTTTCTCATATATTTTTTTAGCCGCTTCTAATTTCCAATCTATCAAATATTCATTTCCTTTTTTCATTAAATCATTAATTCGATCTTCTTGGGCTATTAAAAAAAAAGGAATACAACTAAAAATAAAAATCCAAAATATTTTTTTCATGGGTGTTAATTTTTATAACAATAATACAATATAAAAAAATATAACGTATAAAATACATTACCATATATAAAACAACTCATTACCGCTTATGGTCAAAATCTACCGCTTATGAAATTTTAGTTGTCTCAAGACTAAAATTATTTCACATTTGTATTATCATTCATTAAAACCAGAAATCATGAAAAAGTTACATTTTTTAATCGTATCGCTATGTTTATTTTTAAATTTTTCTTATGCTCAAAATTATGAAATTCATGACTATAAATACATAGTTCATTTCGATTCTGATCAAGACCAATTAACGCCTCATGCAAAATTACAACTCGAAGACCGACTATTAGAATATCCTCAAAGTAAAATCATTTCTATTACTCTTATAGGGCATACAGACAAAAAAGGAAGTAATAGTTATAATATTGATTTATCTCAAAGGAGAGCTGAGACAGTGTATCAATTTTTAAAAGAAAAAGGATATCCTAATATTGATATTAATTTTCAAGGAGAACATCAACCTAATATTATTGCAGATAATGAAATGGCTTATCAACAAAATAGAAGGGTAGAAATTTTATTTCAAATTCGAGGAAAAGAAAAAGAACCTCTTTTGTGTGCAGGAGTTGTACATGAACCTGAAATGATTGAAACACCTATTATAGAAGAGTTAAGTCCTCTACAAGAGTTTTATCAAGAATTAGATAAACCTGCTCAAACTTTTAATGTGAATAATCAAGAAGGTGGAGCGATTCAAGGAAATGAAGGAACGATTATTTTTTTCGATAAAGAAAGTTTTTGTGATTGTGAAACTCAAGAACCTATTCAAGGAAAAATGGAAGCTCAATTGAAAGAATATTATGAAATAGGAGATTTTTTAAGAGCAGGTTTACATACCAATGCTGGAGAAAAAATGTTGCAAACAGGAGGAACCATTAACATTAAAGTTTTTGCTGAAGGAAAAGAAGTTTGTTTAAAAGAAAGAATGAAATATAATATTTTATTCCCTATTAAAAATACTTCTAAGGAAGCATTAGATAATATAAATTTATTTACAGGAAATATTAATGATGAAGGAGAATTAAATTGGGGTGTAATGAGAAAAAATAGTTTAGTAAATAATGATGCTCTTCAATTGAATTCCGATAATTTTCGTACTAGAAGAGACGGTGATGTAAGTATAGATTGTAATCGATCAAAAAGGGGATTTTTTTACAGAGTTCGCAAATTTATATTTTTTCATCAATCATGGAAAGGATACAAATATTCTCTTTCTAAAAAAGGTCAAGAAGAATGTAAAAAAAGACAAGCAGAAGCAGCCAAAAAAGCAAGAGAATATCAAGAAAAAAGAGATGCTATTATTGAAAAATTTGGAGATGATTATCCTGCATTAGTTAAAGCATTAAAAAAAGAAGGAATGGGCAGTATCCCTAAAAATTATTTATTTTCACATTATATAACAGAGTCCACAACATTAAATTGGATCAATTGTGATAGGTTTTTAAAAATGCCATCCAACGAAAGACAAATCGTTTCGATTCCTTTTAATAAAAAAGGAGATATAACTGCTCGTTTAATCATTAAAGAATATAATAGTATTATTCAAGATTTAAAACCTAAAAGTAATCATTTTTACTTTGGACAAATGCCCAAAAAAGCAACGGTTCATTTAATGATTATTGATTATTCAGGTAAAGCTCCCAAAATGGCTCAACATACATTTAATGTTGGAGATACTGTTTCTAAAAATCAAATTGTTTTTCAAGAATATACGATAAAAGAAATGAAAGATGAGTTTCAAAAACTCAATTAATCATAGAAATTAACACCCTATGAATAGAAACCTTCTCTCGTAATAGCGAGGAAGGTTTCTTTTTTTATCATTATCTTAACGACCTATTTTATATTTTTTTCGTATAAATAGAAAACGAAACATTATGAAATACACTATTATTATATCAAGTCTAGCTATTTTATTTTTATTAGGAATGAGTTGTCAGCAAAAGAAAAACTTAATTGTTGAAGATAAATCAACTACTACACTACCTTCAAATATTATAGCAACAGAAATTATTGTACAGGTCAAAGAAAGTCAAGACATCAAATTATTAGTTAGAGATTTTAAAGGATATATGCTTAAAAATATAAAAACTATAGCTCCAAATCCACCTATGTATGTAGTTACTTTTGATGAATCAAAGGTTGATCCTACAAAAATATTAGAAGAAATAAAATCACATTCAAAAGTTGTTAATGCTAATTTTAACAAGAAAACTGGTGCTAGAGATCGTTAAAACAATCCTAATAAAGCGTCACATCCTAGTAAAAAACAGATAATATTAATAACTTTAACGAATCATTGGGAAATTTGATATAATATCGAAGCCCACAAAACGAGTTTATATCATCGATATGTTATTCGATTCATAAAAACCACAAGCAAATGCGTTTTATCATCATCATCATATTTAGTTTTTTGTTTATAACTGCTTGTTTTTATCAAACAAATAATGAACATCTTTCTTTTTTTGAACATTTAGAACAAGAAGTTGAGCCTAAAGCTGTTCTTACATCACATAAAGAAAAGAGTTCTATTCCTATAAAAAAAGATAGTATTGTAGATAATAGTTTTACCACTATTGCTTTTGGATCTTGCAATAAACATGATTTACCACAACCTTTATGGAATCCTATTCTTAAAAATGAACCTGATCTTTGGATATGGCTAGGAGATAATATATATGGAGATAGTCCTGATGAAGCGGTTTTAAGAGAAAAATATGCTGTTCAAAATAATATTGAAGGATATAAAGAATTGAAAGAGGTTTGCCCTATCATCGGAACTTGGGATGATCATGATTATGGAAAAAATGATGGCACTAAACATTTTGAAGGAAAAGAAGCAAGTAAAAAAGCTCATCTTGATTTTTTAAGTGTTTCAGCTGATGATCCTGTCAGGAAAAGAGATGGAATATATCGTTCTTATACTTATGGAGAAGGGAATAAAACAGTAAAAGTAATTGTTTTAGATACTCGTACTTTTAGAGATAAGGTCAAAAGAGATGAACAAAAAATTTATGTTCCAGATCCAGAAGCAGATATTTTAGGAGAAGAACAATGGAAATGGTTTGCTAATGAATTAAAAACAAGTAAAGCTCCTATTACTTTGATTGTTCAAGGAACACAAATCATTTCTCGTTTCCATAGATTTGAAAAATGGGCAAATTATCCTACTTCAAGAAAACGATTGTTCAAAATGATTAAAACTCATAAACCTTCTGGAGTAATATTATTAAGTGGAGATAGGCATCATGGCGAATTATCTAGAGTCAACATTCCTGATTTAAAACATCCTTTATATGAATTTACTTCTAGTGGTTTAACTCATACTAGAAAATATCCTCGCCCTGAACCTAATAAGTTTAGGCTAGGAAAAAAAGTAGATCAACTCAATTTTGGTGTTTTAAGAATTGATTGGGCTCCTCAGCCTATAAAAGTTACTCTTGAAATTAAAGGAGAACATGATAAAGTTTTTGAATCGCACACTTTTGAAGTATTAAAATAAAATTAAGTTTATAGACCTCAGTCTATTAGTCCACAGACCTCAGACATATAAAATAATGAAGTTTTCCTAGAGAGAAAACTTCATTATTTTACTTTTAAATTGTCCTATTTTAATGTTATACTTCAGCAACTTCCTTATGAAAATTGTATCTTTGTAATACATGATTACACAAAAGACTATACAGGAAATTATGGAAGTGGCTAAGGTAGAAGATATCATAGCTGATTTTGTAAATTTAAAACGGCGAGGTGTTAATATGATAGGACTTTGTCCTTTTCATAATGAAAAAACACCTTCTTTTACTGTTTCTCCTGCTAAAAATATTTACAAATGTTTTGGCTGTGGAAAAGGAGGTGATCCCGTTCGTTTTTTGATGGACCATGAAAATTATTCTTATCCTGAGGCCCTTCGTTCTTTAGCTGCTAAATATGGTATTGAAATAGAAGAAACAGAAACTTCTCAAGAGTCTTTAGAAGAACGAAAAAAAATAGATGACCTTTTTGCTCTCAACCAATATGCTTATGAATATTTTATTCATCAAATGTGGCATACTGATTATGGCAAAAGTATTGGATTGGGCTATTTTAAAGATAGAGGGTTTAGAGAAGAAACTATAAAAAAATGGGGTTTAGGTTATGCTCCTGATAAAAAAGATGATTTTACGCTTACTGCCATCAATGATGGATATAAAGACGAACAGCTCAAAACAGTAGGTTTAACGTCTCAATATGGACGTGATTTTTTTAGAGGGCGAGTGATGTTCCCTATCAGAAATTTATCGGGTAAAATCATTGGTTTTGGAGGACGTATTTTAGCTAAAGATGCAAAAACAGCCAAATATCTCAATTCGCCTGATTCTGAAATTTATAATAAAAGTAAGGTTTTATATGGTGCTCATTTTGCTAGAACTCCTATCCGAAAAGCAGATGAGTGTATTATGGTTGAAGGATATACAGATACACTTTCTCTTCATCAAGCAGGAATTGAAAATGTAGTTGCTCCTTGTGGAACATCTATTACAGATGGTCAAATTAGATTGATAAAAAGATATACTCCTAATATTACTTTTATTTTTGATGGTGATGCAGCAGGAAAAAAAGCGGCTCTAAGAGGATTGGATATGGTACTGGAACAAGACATGAATGTCAAATTAGTTCTCTTACCTGATGGCGAAGATCCTGATTCTTTATTGCAACAATTAGGCAGTACTAAATTTGAAGAATTTATTACTAGAAATAAAAAAGATTTTATTCTTTTTAAAACAGAATATCTTTTAGAAGAAGCTCAAAATGATCCTATTAAAAAAACCAATTTAATTAAAGAAATTATTGATTCTATTGGTAAAATTCCAGACCCTATAAAACGTTCTGTTTATATTAAAGAGTGTGCGGCTCTTACAAAAACATCCGAATCTTTATTATTATCTGAACTGAATAAAAAAGTAGCTCAACATATTAGAAAAAAGAGGGAAGAAAAAAAAACAGAAGAACTCCCTCCTTTTCCTGGTGAAGAAAATTTCATTCCTACAGAAGACAATCAACCCGATTATGAGGCTTTACAAAATAATGAAGAAAAAAAATCTGCTGGTGATGATTTTCAAGAACAAGATATTGTTCGACTTTTATTAGATGCTGGAAATGTTATAATGATTGAAGAAGAAAAACTAACAGTTGCTCAATTTATTTTAGGAAATATTGAAGATGTATTAGAAGATTTTGATAATACTGATTATGCAAATATTGTTCAAGAATGTTTGCTACATTCAAAAAAAGGAGAAATTTTATCGAGTCATTATTTTTTAAATCATAAAGATGAAAAAATAAGAAATATTGCTCTAGGCTTATTAGCTACTCCTTTTGAATATTCTCATAATTGGGATGAATTATTAAACATGCCTTTACAAAATCAAAAAAAGCCAGAAGAAAATTTTTTAAATGATACCCTTTCTTCTGTCAATCGTTTTAAATTAAAAAAGGTATTAAAATTAATGAAAACCAATCAAGAAAAATTAAAACATACTACAGATAGTAAAGAAATTATAAAAATATTAAAAGTACAACAACGTCTTACTGAAATTAAAAAAGAATTAGCTTCATTTTTTGGTTCTGTTATTATTAAGTAATTTATTTTTTCAATTCCAAATCTATTTCTATTCCTCCATTAATATATACTCCTGTTCCTGGATAAATATTTTCTCCTGTTAAATTATTAACAGTCATTAAAGTTAAGGCAGGTATTTTTTGATTTAATAAATTATTTCCGCCAATAAAAAAGGAAATAGAATTACTTTTTCTTTCTCCTATCCCTTTTTCATATGATAAATAAAAACTTAAATTATGATAATTGTTTTTAGTTCTATTTAAAATAGAAGAACTTACTCCTCCTTGTATTTGATAGCCTAATTCTAAATTAATACCATAGTACGATTGTCTTACAACAAATTCTGCAAAATGTTCTGGAATATTTGGAAATATCTGTTTTGTATATTCTACATTATCATACATAAAAGAAGTAATTTTTCTTTTGGAATATTTATAATGGGTGTCTAAGTATAATTTATACTTTCTACTCCATATAATTCTAAAATCTAAATGAGAATTAAAATTAAACCCTTTAGTATTTCCAACAGAAATTAAATCATAATCTTCAAAAGAACGATAATCATTGATATAAGAATTTTGAGTGGTGTAATAATTAAAATTAAGATCGTAATTATATAAAAAAAATCGATTTTTTGCTCTTACACCTATTTCAGAAGTCCAAGCAGTTTCTACTTCATAATTACGATTATAATTATTCCCCACTCTATTCATTCCATAATTTCCTAAATCTAATTGTCCTTTTTGAAAATTGCCATAAAAAACAAAATCACTTGCTGCATTGAAAAAATAACGCATTGCCAATCTAGGAAATAATTGAGGTTTATATTTTTTATGAAGTAGAGAAAAAGAATTATCATTCCATTTTTTTTCTACATTCATGTTTTTCAAAAATACATTAGTTCCTGCTTCAAGTTCAAAATATCCTATTTCCCATTTCGTCATTAAATAATTAAAACCATTAAACCCAATTCCTTGATTAAGATATTCTACTGATTTTAAATCATCATTTAATTTTTCATAGTTATTTATTTTTTCCCACAAATATTCTCCTCCAAAAATTAATGAAAAATCAACAAATCTATTCTCAAAATATTTATATCGATTATAAAATGTAAAGCCTCCTAGTTTAGAATTTTCTTGAGTACTTAAAATAGCATATTTATTATTGCTTTTATATAATTGTCCTAGTGCAGAAATATTTCCTAAAAATTTATTCTTATTATAATAAAATCGAATACCTGCATAATTTTTATGATAATTATTTTCTGCATTTTTGGTAATCCAATTTTTATTAATAAATAAATGATTATCTTGATAATTATCATTAGAAATAAAACCTGCTAAATGATCTTCTTGTTTAGAAAATGTTGAAAAAAATTCAATACCATTTTCTTTGAAACGATATTCATAAAATAAAGATGCATGATGAATATTAAAATTTTCATGTTCTCTAAATTCTTTAGATTGTTGATACAAATAAGAAGTATTCAATTTATGTTTTCCTTTATTATAATGAAAAAGAGTATTACTAGAAATTCCAAATGGATTTTCTAATTGTATTGTTTGGCTCACCACAGGAAATGTATCTCTTGAAAATGTTTTGGGAATGACTAATACACTTCCATTTAAGGAACTTCCTCTTTCTTCATGAGGAGCATGAATCATTGTAGTATTATAATAATTTCTATTATTAATATCAGAAACAGGAATTGTTTTAAATACAGAATGCAAGGGAAAATAATTAAAATATACATTTTGAGTTTGTGCTAATGGGTTGGTATTTAAAAATCCATTATTATTTTTTTGTTGAATATTTTCATTCACTTTATTTTGAATGATTGAAGAGTTTTGATCAAGTATGTTTTGATTTTTACTATTTTTAAATAAATCGTTTTGATACCCTATATCTCTATTAAATGGATAATAAAAATGGGAAGGATGAGAAGAACCAAAACATCCACAACAAATAGGAATAACTTCTGTTTTCAATTCTATTCTTTTTAAAGTAATAATAGAATCCAATGAATTTTTTTCTATAAGAATAGTATCCGTTTTTAATCCTGTAAAACTGACAATTAAACTAAATGGCAAATAAGGTAATTCTAAAGAAAAAGTTCCATCAAATTCTGTAACAGTTCCTATTGTTTCATCAGTAGAATATACAACATTTGCTCCAATGAGATCTTCTCCACTTCCATCGACTACCTTTCCTGTAACTGTAATTTGAGAAAAAAGAAAGGTATTGATAAAACAACAGAAAAATAATGTATAAAATAATTTCATGTATTTATATTTTCTACTTCAAGAACTGTATTAAAATGCATTTAGCTGCATGGGGGTTTTAGTATTTCACAATTTTAAAGTAGAATGTGCAAAGATTGAATAAGGTCGATCCGTTTTTATCTTTTTATGGATTAATTTCAAATGAATTACATTTTTCCATACCATTCTCTTAGTATTTTTTCTGCTTCTTTTTTTTGAGGTGTATAATCATTTTTGCCTCTTTCTTGATAATTTCCTTCATAGGGATACCATTTCCATAAAAATCCTCCTTGCCAATATTTTTGTTGACTAAAAAAATCAAACAATGCAGCTAAAGCATTGGCTTGTGCTTTTTCATTGGTAGGCAATTGATGAGTTTTAGCTTCTAATTCCCAAGTTTTTCCTGCACAACCATCTACGCTTAAATAACCAAATTCGGTAAATAAAATTGGTTTATTAAATTTTTCATATACTCCTAATAATTCTTGATGTACTTTTTTCCATTTATTTTTTAATGTTTGAATATTAGGTGTTTTGGTTTCATCTAATGGGAAATAAGCATCTACTCCAATATAATCTAAATCATCCCAAAACGGTACATGTAGGTAAGAATCCCAATTCGCCGCATAAGTTAATTTTCCTTGATATTTATTTTTAATTTTTTGAATTAGTTCTCTCCAAAAGGTTGCCCTTTTAATTTCACTTTGCTTAATTTCTGTTCCAACGCAAAGCATATCTACTTTTAGAGAATCTGCTAAGTTTGTATAAAATAAAATAAATTTTTCATAAGCATTTTCCCATTTTTTCCAATCTTCTCCTTTTTTAAAATCAATATCTCCTGTCCAAGTATGATGCGACCATAATTGTGGTTTAAGCATTACTTTTATATTTGATTTTTTGGCTAATTGAATACTTTTAATAATTCCTTCTTCTCTTTCGCCCCACCACTGTTGACTCACATTAAAAAAAATATCTGTTCCATTTTCTCTAAAAAAACCATAAGGAATAATGGCAATCCAATCGGCATTGACTGCTTGAATTTCAATCATAGGATCTTTTATAAAAGGACGTGGAGGAGCAACTAAACTCAATCCTTTCATAATCGGTTCTTTTCTTTGAATATGCTGTTCTTTTTCAATCGTTTCTTTTTGATAATGAGGACTAGAGCAGTCAAATAGGCACAAAGAAAACAGAATATACATTATATATTTCGACATATAAATAATTTTATTTTTCTTGTTAGAAATTTATATTTTAAGGAATCATCTTCAAGATAAATATATTTAAATTAAGAGTATGAATACTATCTTAATTTTTATATTTTTGCAGCACCCCTTGTAAAATATGAGAATATGTCCAAACAGATTGAGCGAATAATAGGTAGATATGATCAAGGAAGGACGGGCCCTTTATTAATTGTATTTGCAGGTATGCATGGCAATGAACCTGCAGGAGTTTTGGCATTAGAGGAAATGTTTCGAATGATTGAACGAGAGCCTCAAACGAATCCTAATTTTGTTTTTACAGGACGTATTCTAGGAATACGAGGAAATTTAGCTGCGTTACAACAACAAAAACGATTTATTGTTAAAGATATTAATCGCCAATTTACTCCTGAAAATATTGAGAGAATCTTTAATGCTACTCATGATGATGAGTTGGATAGTGAAGATAAAGAAATTCGAGATATTTTAAATTTAGTGAATCAAGAAATTGAAAATTGGCAAGCTCAAAAAATGGTCATTTTAGATTTACATACTACTACTGCTTTTGGAGGTATTTTTTCTATTGCAACGAATGATGAGGAAAGTCAAAGAATTGCCGTAGAATTACACGCTCCTGTTATTCGAAAATTAGTTGATGGAATAAAAGGTACGACCTTACATTATTTTAATAATGATAATTTTAAACCAGAAACAGTAGCCGTTACTTTTGAATCTGGACAACACAATGAGGAACTTTCTGAAAAAAGAGCGATTGCGGCTATTACAAATTGTATGCGGAGTATTGGTTTAGTTCGTGCAGAAGATGTAGAAAATAAACATGATAAAATATTAATTGAATATTCTAAAGGTTTACCCAAGATTGCAGATTTATTATATTGTCATTCTATTGCTCCCGAAGATTCTTTTTCAATGAATCCTGGATATAAAAATTTTCAAAAAATAAAAAAAGGAGAATTTTTAGCACAAGATCAAAAAGGTAAAATTTATTCTAAAGAGGAAGGAAGAATTTTAATGCCATTATATCAAAAGCAAGGAGAAGATGGTTTTTTTATTATTAAAACTATTGAAGAATTTGGTTTTTAATTAACCTCCTATAGTTGTCATACTTTCAGAAATTAAAGGCGAATTGATTCTGTTTTTTTCTGCTTCGTGTCCATTTTTATATTTATGAGAAATCGCTTCTAAAAAGGAAAATTTTAATTGTTCATCTGTTGCTCCATTTCTAATTAAATTTTTAATATTAAAAACGCCTTCATCATATAAACAAGTTTTTAAAATTCCTTTAGGTGTAATTCTTATACGATTGCATGAACCACAAAATGTTCTACTATATGCTGGAATTACTCCAATGCTTCCTTGAAAGTTTTTAATTTTATAATTGAATGATGTAGAAAAAGGAGCATCTTTTATTTTATATAAACTAGGAAAATATTTTTGAATATAGTCAATTATTTTTTTATAATTCCAATCTAAGTTTTCGTAATAATTACCTGTACTATTAAAAGGCATTTCTTCAATAAATCGAACACTTATATTTTTATTTTTTGTTAATTCAATTAAAGGAATAATATCTTCTTCATTTTTATTTTTCATTACTACTGCATTTATTTTTGTAGTAATATTATTTTGCAATAATTGTTCTAAAGTTTTTAGAACATTATTCAATTCTTTTCTCTTTGTAATTTGAAAAAAACGTTCTTCATCTAAACTATCTAAACTTAAATTAACACTTTTAATTCCTATACTTTTAAATTGATCAACTATATGATGCGTTAATGTACCATTTGTTGTAATATGAATATCTTTTATTTCTTGAATTTGATGTATTTGTTGAATAAAATAAATTAAATCTTTTCTTAAAAAAGGTTCACCGCCTGTAATTCTAATTTTTGAAATACCCATTTTTCCTAGTAAAGAAATAACTCTCAGCATTTCTTCATAATTCATCAATTCATTTTTAGGCTCATATTGAATACCATTAGGCATACAATAAAAACATCTTAAATTACAACGATCCGTTACCGCTAATCTTACATAATTAATTTCTCGTCCATATTGGTCTAATAATTTCGACATACTAACAATTTATTTTTCCTTCATTAGGATTATCAAACAAATCAGATTCATCTTCATTCTCTCTTTCTTGTAAACATTTAAAATCTTTTTCAACTGCAATTTTTAAATCATTATTTTGGGGTATTTTTAAATTCAAATAAATTCCTTCATCATTTGTTGTTGCCCAATGTTTTATTTTATTTTTTTCTATTTGAATTTCAATTATATTATTTTCTATTCTAGCATTATCTTCTTCTTCAACTCCTACAAGTGAATATACAAAAATATTTCCATTTGGGAAAACAGTTTGCGATTGTATTTGTTCTTCTTTCAACAAAACTTGTACTTCTGTTTGACTTAATCGAAATCGAATTGTATTATCTTTAATTCTAATTTTCATCTAAATATTTATTTTTTTCTTCTGGAGTATTTATATTTTTTAAAAATACATTTTTTAAAGAAGGAATAATATAAAAATCATTTTTGTTTATTATCTTTTGTATTGAATATTTTTCTTCTTGAATATTTTTTAAAACTTTCTCTTTTATTTTATATTCATAAATAGCAAACAAGGGTTCATATTTATTATTATCCAAATTAAAATACAATGTTCCATATTTATTCTCATCTCTATAATTAATTAATTCCTGAATATTTTTTTCTTGAAGTAAAGGCATATCACAAGCAACAATTAAAATACTTTTTTGAACCTTTTCTAAAGAAGAAAATATAGCTCCTAAAGGACCTATATTTTCAAACGTATCGAATATTAAATTGTATTTTTTATTGAAATTATTTTTTTGTGCTTTTCTACAAGAAATAAAAACAAAATCACAAAAAGAATATAATAAATCGGCAACATATTCTGCTTGGGCTTGATTAAAATAAGAAATTAAACTTTTGTCTTCCTTCATTCTTTTACTCATTCCTCCTGCCAAAACAATTCCTATTAAATCATTCTTCTCTTTTAAAATCTTTTTTTCCACCTTGTTTTTCCATTAATTTAATTTCTTTAATTATAATATGATGAGAAAATGCTTTGCACATATCATAAATAGTTAATGCTGCGATACTTGCTCCTGTCATGGCTTCCATTTCAATACCTGTTTTAGCCTTAACAGAAGTGGTACAATCAATGATAATATTTTTATTTTTAATTTGTATTTTAATATCGCAATTATCCATTCCAATAGGATGACATAAGGGAATTAAATCGCCTGTTTTTTTTGCTGCCATAATTCCTGCAATAATTGCAGTTTGAAAAACAGGTCCTTTTTTAGTATAAATATCTTTTTGATTCAGTTGTGCTAAAATTTCATCATTTACTTCAACAATAGCTCTTGCTTTTGCTATTCGATGTGTTATTTTTTTTTCACCAACATTTACCATTTTAGGATTTCCTCCTTCATCTAAATGTGTAAATTTATTTTTCATCCTTTATATTTTATGAAAGGAAATGCTTCTCCTTTTTTAAAGTGATTTTTTTCTCTAGGCAATTCTAAAAAAGCATCAGCATCCGTTAAATTAGCTAAATCCCCTGAGCCTTTTCCTTGAATGGGTAATGCCCAAATTTTTCCTGAAGAATCATATTCTATTTTGACTTGTAAAAAATATTGTAAATCTTTATCAAAATAAAAATCTTCTTTTAAAATAGCATAAGGATATTGAATTTCTTTTTGCTCTAAAGATTCTTTCAACCAAGGTAAAATATATTTATGTGCACACATAAAAGTAGAAACAGGATTTCCAGGTAATGCAAAAATTATTTTATTATTTTTTGTTTTACCTAACCAAAAAGGTTTTCCTGGTCGTTGTTTTACTTTATGAAATAATCTTCTAACTCCTAACTCTTCCATCACTTCAGGAATAAAATCATACTTTCCTTTAGAAACGCCACCACTTAAAATTAAAAAATCATGTTCCTTTAATGCTTTCGTAATTTTTTTTATTATTATTTTTTTATTATCATTAATATGAATCAATTCCGATGTTATATTTTCTTTTTTAAGAATAGCATCTAATACATAAACATTAGATTTTCTAATTTGAAAATTTTGAGGTATTTCATTAATTTCGACTAATTCATCTCCTGTACTAAAAATAGCTGCTGTAGGATTTTTAATTACTTTTATTATTTTTTTTCCAACACTTGCAGCAATTCCAATTTCAGCAGCAGTTATTTTTTTTCCTTGAGGAATAATAATTTCTCCTTTTCTTCTATCTGTTCCTTGAGCATGAATATTTTGATTTTTTTTGATTTCATCTATTAAAATATGTGCATGATTATTTTCAATTTTAATATCTTCATATCTAATTACAACATTTGCATTTTGAGGTAAAACTGCCCCAGTCATAATTTCAATACAATTATTTTTATTCTGCAATATTTTTTGAGGAGCACCTGCTCCTTGAATTTCTTGAATTGGGAATATTTTATTTTTTACATTTTGATATTGAATAGTTATGCCATCCATCATAACACGATCAAAGGGCGGAAAATCTCTATCAGCAATAATAGGTTCTGCTAAAATTTGACCTAATGATTTTTCAATATTTATTTCTTCTATTTTTATTTCTAGTAAATGTTCTGAAATAATTTGAGAAGCTTTTTCTACTGTTATCATTTTTTATGATTTCTTTTTTTTCTAAAAAAATTTCATCTCCTACTTGAATTATTCCTCCTTGAATAACCCTTGCAGTAATTCCTCCATGTCCTATCATAGCCTTCATTCCATTTTCCCCTAAATTTTCATCCATTTGTTTGCATGGAACACAAGGACCTGTTGCTTGTAAAATTACATCATTTCCTATTTTAAATTTTTTATTTACAAGAGATAATAAATTTAATTTTGAAACGACAATATTTCTTCTCGTTAATAAGGGATCAATTTCTTCTTTATTTAAAAAAGATGCTACAATATCTAAATGTTCTTTTTGAATTAATGTTACTTGTCTTTTCCCGTTAATTTTTCCATAATGATCTCCTTCTAAACCATTTTCAATACTTACTTGAACTTTTTCTACTACGGTAGGATTTTCTCCTTTGTTTTTTCGAATACTTATCCAATCTATTTTTCCTTTTTCCATTGTTAGATATTTATACAAGTTTAAATTTAATACTAAATATTGTATGAAAATTTTATTTTCACCATGTCCTTTTTCTTGATAAAAAGGACGAAAAATCAAGACTGTATTCAATTCTTAACGTGAAAAAAGTTTGAAAATTCTGAATGAAATAAAACTCGCTTTTTCCTTTTGTATTTCATGTTTTATTTGAAAAATTACTTTAGAGCATTTCTTTTTTAATCTTTTTACTTGCTCAAACAATATTTCATTTTCAACGAATTTTCTGCTCGTTTTTCACTAAATTGAATAAGGTCGATCCTTTTTTACTATCGTACTCTAAGTAATATGAAATTTACTTTTAAATATATCATTATTTATTTTTGGGACGAAAAGCTTTTATAACATTTTCATTGGTTTCTAAAAAAGGACCTTTGATTAAATCTATACAATAAGGAACTGCTGGAAAAACAGCATCTAAACATTCTCTTATAGCTTTGGGTTTTCCAGGTAAATTAATAATTAAAGTTTCATTTCTTATTCCTGCGGTTTGTCTAGATAAAATAGCAGTAGGAACAAATTTTAAACTTTCCATTCTCATTAATTCGCCAAAACCTGGCATCATTTTTTGGCAGACCGCTTCTGTTGCTTCTGGAGTAACGTCACGTATTGCTGGACCTGTTCCTCCTGTTGTAATAATTAAACAACATTTTTGTTCATCTGCCATTTGAATCAATTGTTCTTCTATTTTTTTTTGTTCATCTGGAATAACGGCATATTGATATTCCCAATCAGAAATTAAATATTCTTTTAATGTTGCTACTACTGCTTTACCAGGAATATCTTCATAAATTCCTTGACTGGCTCTATCTGATACATTAATGATACCTATAATCGCTTTCATCTTTTTTATGTATTAAAAATCCCGAACTTTAATTTTAAAATTCGGGATTTACAATTTTATTTTTTTGTAGATGGACAAGCATTTTCTATTGTCGGAATTGATGTTGCCGCAATATTGGGAAATTTATCTTGAACATTTACAATATTATGAAATCCTCTTGATTTTAAAATGGATGCTGTTATTGTAGAACGATATCCACCTTGACAATGTAAGTAATATTTTTTGTCTTTAGAAATTTGAGACATCTGCTGATTAATAAAATCTAAAGCAAAATGTTGCGATGTTTTTAAATGCGATCGATTCCATTCTCCTGGTTTTCGCACATCTAAAATATCAATACTATTATCTTGATTATAAATTTCTTCTATATCATTAGCATAAATGGTTTCTATAGAATCAATTTCTCTTTCGTCTTTATTCCATGCTTCAAAACCACCTTCTAAAAATCCAATTGTATTATCATACCCTACTCTAGCTAATCTTTTTACAACTTCTTCTTCTCTTCCTTGAGGAGCTACAATTAAAATTTCTTGTTGTAAATCAGGAATTAAAGTCCCTACCCAAGGAGCAAAACCGCCATCAATTCCAATAAAAATAGAATTAGGAATAAATCCTTTTACAAATTCTGCTGGTTTTCTTACATCTAAAATTAAGGCATCTGTTTCATTAGCTGCTGCTTCAAATGCTTTAGGAGATAAGGCTTTCACACCTCTTTCCATTACAATATCAATACTTTCATAACCTTTTTTATTTAAGGTTGCATTTTTAGCAAAATATTGAGGCGGAGGCAATAAACCATCCGTAACTTCTTTTATAAATTCTTCTTTGGTCATATCTGCTCTAAGAGCATAATTCACCTTTTTTTGATTTCCTAGGGTATCCCAAGTTTCTTTACTCATATTTTTACCACAAGCCGAACCTGCTCCATGAGCGGGATAGACTAAAACATGATCTGCTAAAGGCATAATTTTATTTCTTAGGCTATCATATAACCAAGCTGCTAAATCTTCTTGGCTTAAATTCGTAGCTTTTTGTGCTAAATCTGGTCTTCCTACATCTCCAATAAACAGGGTATCTCCTGTAAAAATAGCATGTTCGTTTTCTTCTTCATCTAATAATAAATAAGTAGTAGATTCAGGAGTATGTCCTGGTGTATGCAATACTTTAAATGAAATATTTCCTAATTGAAATATTTCTCCATCATGGGCAGTATGCTTTTCGAAAGAAGTTTCTGCTTGAGGACCATATATAATAGTAGCTCCTGTTTTTTTAGCCAAATCTAAATGTCCAGAAACAAAATCAGCATGAAAATGCGTTTCAAAAATATATTTGATCCTTACATTATTTTCTTTAGCTCTATCTAAATAGGGTTGTGTTTCTCTTAGAGGATCTATGATTGCTGCTTCGCCATTACTCTCAATATAATAAGCTCCTTGAGCTAAACAACCGGTATAAATTTGTTCTATTTTCATAATAATATAAAATATTTTTTTTTTAGATGTTATGACTAAAAATTGATTATAGCCGCCTTGATCTTTTGAAAATATACTTTCACGCTAAAGACGTGACAAGTCGTTATTTCTCTCAACCGTAGCTATGGCTACGCTTTCGAGAAATCTCGCGTCTATTTTCAAAATCTCTAAGTCGTCTTCCATAAAAAACTTTTCATAATAACATCTATTAGAAAACACAAAGATAAAAATGAATGTTCACTTTATGGTAACTGATGTTACATAAAACTGAAAGACTCAATCTTGTTACGGATAAAATAATCAGGTATTATAGTAAAGGTTATCACGAAATATACTAAGACATTTCTTCTATTCCTTGAATTAAAGAATTCCAAGAAAATCTTTTTTTATTTTCTTTTACTTTTTCAACAAAAGAAGATTCTCTATTATTTTGATAAAAATCAATAATAGATTCAGATATTTTATTTTTATTTACATCAACAACATAACCTGCTTCGCCATGATTTACAATTTCAGGTAAACCTCCAACATTAGTTACTAGCATTGGTTTTTCAAAATGGTACGCCAGTTGAGATATTCCACTTTGAGTGGCTGTTTTATAAGGTTGTACTACTAAATCTGCTGCACAAAAATAATATTTCACTTCTTCGTTAGAAATAAAATCTGTATGTAAAATTAGTTGTTCAGATATTTTTTCTTCTTCAATTATTTTTTGATATTTTTCTTCATTTCCATAATATTCTCCTGCTACAATTAATTGAATATTTTCTTCTTTTATTTTTTTATGATTCATCGCTTGAAGCAAAATATCTAATCCTTTATAATCTCTAATAAATCCAAAAAATAAAATATATTTTTGTTTAGCATTTAATTTTAAATACGTTCTTGCTTTTTCTTTAGCAATAATTTCACCATAATTATCATAAATAGGATGAGGAATATATTTCACTTTTTGTTTTTTGATAAATTGTTTCATGTCTTCTCCTACAGATTTAGACATGACTATAAATCCATCAACGGTATTGACAAAATATTGTGCAAATATTTTATCTCCTATTCTTTTTTCATGAGGAATAATATTATCAATAATTGAAAATACTTTTGTAAAACGATTGGATTTAATTCTTTTTAAAATTGTTCCGAAACAAGGTCCCATAAAAGGCAACCAAAATTTAATAATTACCCAATCTGGTTTTTGTTTTTTTATTTCATTTCCTATTTTAATCCAATTGAATGGATTAATAGAATTAATTTTAATTTTTATATTTAAATCTTTAGGAGGAGAATCTGTTGAATATTGTGTTTTTCCTGGGAATAAAAAATTAGGATATTGTAAAGAAAAAGTATAAATAACTACTTCATGTCCTTGAGAAATAAATTCTCTAGCAAGACGTTCATTGAAAGAAGCCAAACCTCCTCTTAATGGATACGCAGAACCAATTATTATTATTTTCTTTTTTTCCATTATAGTAATTACTGTGTGTAATTTTTTTAACCTATTAAATTTTATTTATTTTTTCTTTATTCTTTTGTCTTGAAACAAAAGAACCAAAAGTTCAAGACTGTATTCAATTTTTAACGTAAAAAAAGTTTGAAAATTCTCAATGAAATAAAACTCGCTTTTTCCTTTTGTATTTCATGTTTTATTTGAAAAATAATTTTAGAGTATTTCTTTTTTTAATCTTTTTATTTGCTCAAACAATATTTCATTTTAAACGAATTTTCTACTCGTTTTTCACTAAATTGAATAAGGTCGATCTTTTTTATTAGGTTAATTAATTTTTAAATTTCTTTTTCTATCAAATAATGATTTCTATCTGGTGCATTTCTTGTAATTAATTCTCCTAAAAATCCCGCTAAAAATAATTGAGATCCTAGGACAACAGTAAGTAAACCAAAGAAAAATAAAGGGCGTTGTGCTGCGCCAAAACCATCGAAAAATAATTTATCTATTAAAAAATAAAACAGAATTATAAATCCAATAAAAAAAACTAAAATGCCCATTAATCCAAAAAAATGCATCGGACGTTTTCCGAAACGACTCATAAAATAAATCGTCATTAAATCTAATAAACCATTTACAAAACGACTCCAACCACCAAATTTAGTAACGCCATATTTTCGTGCTTGATGTTGTACTATTTTTTCTCCTATTTTATTAAAACCTGCTGCTTTAGCAATTACAGGAATATAACGATGCATCTCGCCATATACTTCAATACTTTTTACTACCGATTTTTTATATGCTTTTAATCCACAATTAAAATCATGAAGATTATTAATTCCACTTACACGTCTCGTTGCCCAATTAAATAATTTGGTAGGAATTGTTTTACTTAGTGGATCATGTCTTTTCTTTTTCCAACCAGAAATTAAATCAAAATTATCTTTTTGAATTAATTGATATAATTCTGGAATTTCATCTGGGCTATCTTGTAGGTCTGCATCCATTGTAATGACTACATCTCCTATAGCTGCTTGAAAGCCTGTATTTAATGCGGCAGATTTTCCGTAATTTCTTTTAAATCTTATTCCTCGAATATTTGAATTTTGTTGTTGAAGTTGTTCTATTACATTCCAAGAATTATCTTTACTTCCATCATCTACCATAATAATTTCATAAGTAAAATTATTTTCATTCATTATTCTACGAATCCATGCTTCTAATTCAGAAAGAGATTCATCTTCATTAAACAAAGGAATAACAATACTTATATTTAAATTCTTTGACACTATAAATATTTTATCTTTTTACCATTATGGCAGTTAATAAACTTAAAAAAAATGCAGGGATACAATTAAAAATAAACCCTTGAATTGTTTTACCTATAGTAACACTAAAATCATCTGTTTCCCATTTCTCTATCATGAGTTTATATTTATCTTTTTCTATAAGTCCTTTTCCATCTGAATAAGCCCATTCTATATTTTCTCTTGTGCTTTCTTTGTATAAATCAATCATTTCAGGATCAAAATATGGTATTAAATAATACATCAAATAATAAAAAAGGCTTCCCACTATAAAAGTAATAAAGACAGCAATCAAAGATTCTTTAAAGTTGAGTAAGCCTCCTCTACGCGTTCTTTCTTGAATTCCTGCAATTATCATAAAAAGAAGTTGAATCGCATAAATGGTATAAATGAAAGATGATGCTGTTATAAATTTTTTATTCAAATAATAAAATATAATATGATACAGAACAATAATTATTCCTAATATGATACCATATTTTATAGCAATTTTGTGTTGATTCATTTCAAAAGATTAATATTATTCATCATCACTTTGAGCAAACGCCGCTGCAACTAAAGAAAATAGTGCTCCACCAATAAAGAATAAAAACAATAATGTAAAGCTTATAGTAGAAGGTTTTAAAATAGCATCAATCTGCTCAGGCTCATATTCGATCTCATATTCATCATAAATAGTCATTATGCTTTCTTTTGTTAGCTCTATGCTCTCAGGTGTCATATAAATAGTATACAAAATAGTACACAATAAGGTAAACAATAATCCCTTAAATAAAGAAGTTAAAAAAGCGATTTTGTATCCTTCCCCAAAGGAGATTCCGCCGCCTCTTGCTTTTCTAAATTGTGTGATAGCAAAATATAATACAATTGTAGAAACGAACATGTTAAGAAAAAAGCCTACCATAGGTATCATAAAAGAAATAAAAGTAGCTATTACTCCTATTCCTCCAAATATAAAAACATATTTCCACATGCTTACATTATTAGGCGTTTGGGGTAATTTATCTAAAGGTGAATTTTCCATTCTTTGATTTTTTAATATAAGATATTAATTTTTAAATACACAATAAAATTAATTAAAGGAGATTTCCTTTTTCCTTATGTTCTTTTGTCTTGAAACAAAAGAACCAAAAATTCAAGACTGTATTCAATTTTTAACATGAAAAAAGTTTGAAAATTCTAAATGAAATAAAACTCGCTTTATTCTTTTGTATTTCATATTTTACTTAAAAAATTATTTAGAGCATTTCTTTTTTTAGCTTTTTTTATGCTCAAACAAAATTTCATTTTTAACGAATTTTCTGCTCATTTTTCACTAAATTGAATAATGTCAGTCCTGTTTTTATTCCTTTAAAAAAAATTTGACACAATATACTTAAATAATCTAAGTTGTAGACAAACAAATCCACAAAGTCTATAGTAAATAAGTTCACAGAGCACAGTTATTATTTTATTACAATCTCTTTGAAAATAATATTTTGTAAATGATTGTATTTGATAATTTTTTATTAGATTTTACACAACTTGAATTAATTAATATAAGTGCTCAAATATCCTAATAATTTTTTATATGGTAAGCATAGTATTCAACAAAAATAAAATTTGAGCTTGATTTTAAAATACAAAAGCCCATTGCACTTAGTACAATGGGCTTTAAAATTATTTTCTTAGAAATTATTTTTTCAATAAATCACGAATTTCTGCTAATAAATCTTCTTGAGAAGGTCCAGCAGGAGCTTCAGGAGCAGGAGGTGTTTTTGTTTTATTATAAGATTTTACCATCATAAATAAAACAAAACCTACAATAATTAAATTGATAATAGAATTGATCCAAGCACCATATCTGATTGCATTTTCTGGTTTTGCTACTGTTCCATCAGCAGCAACAACTGCTTCAGAAAATACATATTTCATATCGGCAAAATCCATTCCGCCAGCAAAATTACCTACAATAGGCATCATAATATCAGAAACAAATCCATTGATTACAAGACCAATAGCACCTGCTATAATTACAGCGACAGCCAAATCAAATACATTGCCTGTCATAATAAAATCTCTAAATTCCTTCAACATGGTTTTACGTTTTTTTTAAAAAATATTATATATTATAAAGACCAAAAATATTTATTTTAGTCACATATCTTTGTTCACAAAAATTATGCCTTGGGTTGAGTTACTTTCTTCTTTCCTTTCGTTTTACTTGCTAATTGAAATGCTTTGTAAGCATTAATTACACCTCCTGTTTTACAAAGTTCTTTAAAAGAAACTTTATCTAAAGAACCTGGAACTCTTACTTTTTGATTAATAGGTACTACAGATTCCATTAAAATAGATTTTACCTGAGCAGCTGTAAGGCTAGGATAATATGAGCGAAGCATAGCTGCTACACCTGCACAAACAGGGCTAGCCATAGAGGTACCACTATAATTAGCATAAGCATCATTTTGTGGTACTGTAGAGTATATATCTACACCAGGA
>JAHDII010000260.1 GCA_020630895.1 Saprospiraceae bacterium | reverse complement strand
GGTGTTCTGTTGTAGATTTAAGACCAAAACTTGCCAAGTCTCTACGCTTGCCTCGCCAATGTGAGTCTGGAATATCTTCTTTATAAGCTACACAACAATAAACATCCTGTTCAATAATAAAGCCATATTTTAGAAAAACATTTACTATTTCTAATCGATCAATCAGCACTGCATATTGAAGTGGGTCTATCTCAAATGTACTTGATAGTTTTTTAGCAGACAAACCACGATAATACTCATATATAAATGGAAGCTTACAGGGAATATACATCTTATTTTCAAGGCAGTTCCTTAAAGCAATGGAATCATTTTTTTCTACAAAATTGAATATACCTTCACACGAACAATTGGATATACTATCAGCATGGAGTAGTTTCATTTCACTTGTTTGAGGCGAAAAGCCATAAGTTCTTCCATGTTGTTCAAGGTGGACTTGACTTAATGTTAGAAACGGAGTCAATAAAAAAATACTAAAAATTAATTTATTCATATTGTTTGTACATAATGGATTCACTAAATATAGTGGCTACGCATAGCAGTCATTGACATTCTAGCCTTTTTTGGTAGCAGCATTTTTTTTATTCTTTAAATATAATTTCAACGATAATAGTCTAGGAACTGTTATTATTGAATTAAAAAGAATTATAACTTATGAAAAATTTAAAATACAATTTAATTATATCAATTTTTTTATTGATTTTATTATCTCCAGTAATTAATCAATACTTTTTTACGATACCAGAACAATTAGCTTTTCCTTTATCTAAATTTAATCAATTGAAATTGATTCAAATTTCAAACAATCAAATTGTTTTTTATTTTGAATTAGCAATTATGGCTATTGGAACTATAGCTCTAATTGAATTATTAGTTTCTAAAAGAAGAAGAAATTTATTTTTAAGATTCTTTTTTGTAATGATTTTGATACACTCTATTATTTTCTTTTTTATGAATAGTTTATATACAGTTATATTTCTTGATGAACAAATTTCCTTCTTCAATCTTTTTTTTAAGTTTTTCTTCTATCAAACTATTTGTACTATTATTTGGGGATTTTGTGCTTATTGGATTCTTGGGATGATTGAAGATTATAATAAAGAATTTTCTAATAAAAAAGATGAAGCAGAAATAGGAGAACATCTTATTTCATAAAAAGAATTTTAGTAACAAAACCATCTGGATTGGCTAAATTATTTTCATTAGCACTAAAAACTAGATACACTCCAGAACTTGCTTTTCTACCATTATAATCTCTTCCATTCCAAATGGCTTGTCCTCCATTGGCTTGAGTTTCATAGACTAAAGTTCCGGTAACATCTGTAATTTTTATAGAAGCATTTTGAGGTAATCCTTTAATAGCAATAGGTCCATCATAATCTGGTTCAACTGGATTAGGGTAAGCAAAAACATTAGGATTATGAACAATTCCTCCTTCTGTTGCATCTCCTTTATAAGAAATAACTCCAGCATCTGTTCCTATATATACTTCACCTGATTCAGGATCAATAACAATATCATTTATTTTATTACTAAACAAAGGACTATTATCTACTGTAAAATGAAATAATTCATCTAAACCATCTTCTGATGTTACAAAAATACCGTTAGTTGTTCCAAACCATTTTCTATTCGCTCCATCAACAGCAATACATCGCACATCTTCCGATTCTAATAAATAAGCATTATTTCCATCTTCTCTTACTACAATTCTTTTTGTTCCTTGACAATCAGAATTAAAAACATTACTACCACATTCAAAAACAACAGTTCCTTGTGCTGTTCCTACCCATACATCGCCATCATGATCTACAGCTATATCATTAACGTTAGATGTAGGTAATTGACTATTTGAAGTATTTAAAACTCTTACAGAATTATCTGCATCATTATTCCAATCATTTCCTTCATTAAAAACAACGACTCCTTCTAGATATGTTGTAAACCATTTATTCCCACTTAAATCAATAGTAGGTTTAATTAAAGATTGAGTTCCATTTGCAGAAAAAGATTTCCAATTTCCATCTGGTTGACGAACAACAATTGGACGAGATACAGAATTATTTGCCATCCATAAATTTCCATCATTATCAAAAATAATTCCCGGAACACGAATACCAAAATCATCATCAATTGGTTTTTCTAAAATAGAATTAGCATCATTAAAAATTTCAAAATTTTCTCCATCATAAACGATTAATCCATTAGCATGTGACGCAGCATATACTTTACCATCATTAGGATTATATTGAATATCAATTACATCTTGCAAACCTAATAAATCTGTTTCATTTTCTGCATTATGAATCGTCCATTCTCCTTGTTGATACGAAGCAAAACCTCCTATATTTCCACCATATTGAAATCCTGCTGAAATCGTACCTGAAGCTAACCATAAAGTTCCATTTTCTCCTATATCTAAATTGGCATTAGTGATATCATAAGGAGAATTAAATGTTTGTTTCAAACATGTACCGTTATTCGTATCAAAAATTCTAAATGATGCCGCAAAATCAGCGATCCACAGTCTTCCAATTTCATCTTCAATGGCTGAAGATCCTGAACCAGAAATACAACCAAAAGAAAGAGGTTGTTCATGAGTATTATCATTAAATACAAAATAAATTTCTTGCCCAAATAATGGTGGTGGCACATAAAAATTAACTATTAATTTATTATTTCCTTCATTGATGTAATTGATTTGATAATCATCGTGATGCAATATATATTCTAAAGAATTATTATTCCAAATAAATAATGTATCATTGACATCTACATATAATTGATCATTAAACTGATATACTTCATTAGATAAATAATCTTCAGGAAAGCCATTTGGAGTATTGAGTCGAGTCCAATTTCCAAAATCTTGTAAATTGGTATTATTAATTGGAGCAGTATAAATTCCTTCATCAGAAGCGGCATAAAAATAACCATTGTGAGAAGTGAATGAATTTATTTTTAAATTGGTAAAAGTTGTATATTCAATTTCTTGACGAGCCAAACTAATTTTTACAATTCCAAAACCTGTTGCTAAATAAGCTTCATCATTATAAAAATAAATATCATAAATAGTTTTATCTCCTTGAAGATCAACTTTTCTTTTTATATCATCCATATTATAAATGGAATTTCCATCTTCTGAAATTAAATCAATATTACTATTGGAATAAATAGCGACTACCATATTATTCTCCTCACTATATTCTAATATAGAAATATTAATATCACTTAAGCCATCAATTTTATCTAAAAAGGAAGTTGAAAATTCGCTTTTATCAAATCGAACAATAGACATGTCAGATGCAAACCAAACTTCTGTAGGTGTTTGTGTTACATAACGAGCAAAAGAATAAGGAAGTAAAGAACGCCATTGTCCTAAAGCTAGGTTTTCATCTTGTGCTTGTAATGAAGAACAAAAAAGAAATATGATTATAGTATAAATGAATGTTTTCATGTAAATGTAACTTTGCCTCAAATATAACGATACAAATGTAAAGTATATTTATATTTTAACGTATCTGTTTATTGGATTGCAAAAATAGTCTATACTTTCTCTAATTTTTGAAAAGGAGGTTCTGGATATTCTATAATAATTTCATCATTTGGCTTTACAATTCCTCCTTCTAGAATAATTCCCATAATTCCTGCTTTTCTTATGATATTTCCATCTTTATCTTTTTCTACTAATTCATTCAATAATCCATCTTGAAAATCATTAAATTGTGAACAAGGATTCCTTAAACCTGTAACTTGTACTTGGGCTTTTACTCCAATTTTAAGAATGGTATTTCTAGGAAGACTAAGCACATCGATTCCTAACGTTGTTATATTTTCTCCCATTTCTCCTGGAGCAATGGGAAAGCCTTTTTTCTCTAATTCTTGATGTAATTCTTGATGTATTAAATGAACTTGTCGTAAATTAGGTTGTGTTGGATCTTTAGCTACTCTCGATCTATGTTTGACTGTTTTCCCTAAATGTGCATCTCCTTCAACTCCCAATCCTTTTAATAAACAAATTTCTTTTTGATTGAATTTATGAAAGGTGTGTGTTGCACTTTTACTAACTGCTATCACTTTTCCTTTTTTCATTTATTTTTTATGATTTTTATTTTTTTATGATATTCCAAAAAATGATTTTCATTTTTAAATACTGGAATTTTTTCTTTTATAAAAAATGATTTTAAAAATTCATAATCTATACAATGCATCGGTTGTTCTAAATTAGATCTTGTTTGTAAACAAGTAAAACAAATATCAATTTGAGCTATCACTTGATTGTTTTTATATAACAATATTTTATGTTTGGGGCTAAAACATAAAAACGTTAATTCTTGATTTGTAGTATCTCTTTTGGTACATTGTAAAATACTATCTAATTCTGATAACTGATGAGGAAAATATTTTTTTTCTATTTCCCAAGTTGTTCCTGATTTTAAAATTCCTCTTTCATCAATTTCTAATTCATTTAATCTATTTTTTATTTGTTCTTTTTTTTTTATATTTATTTCTTTTTCTGTGTTTATTTTTTTATTTTTCTTTTTTTTAAAAAACTTTTTTTTAGGAGAAATTGTATAATCTAAATTTTTAGAATATCCATTATGTACTATAATTTTTGCTGAATCTATTTCTAAATCCAAAAAATTTTGACTCCATAATTTATGATGATAAAAAAATATAATGATGAATATGAAAATTATTTTATGCATGATTTATAGAAATTTTATAGGTTGTTTATATTTTTTTCTCATAAAACAAAAATATAAAATTTTGGACGTTTTCTATTTTTTTAATTAAGATATTAATTAATTTGGAAAA
>JAHDII010000259.1 GCA_020630895.1 Saprospiraceae bacterium | reverse complement strand
TTTATAAATAATTTAATTTTAAAAAATGACTATAATGAAAATATTAAAAATAGTATTTGTTATAGTATGTGTATTTATACATACTACGTTAAGCGGAAATAATGTTGTTGTTTTCGAGAATGACACCATGCCAGAGGAAATATTTAAGATAGTAGAGTATGCTCCACATTATGCAGGTTGCGAACATATCAAAGATAAAAAGGAAAGAAAAGCTTGCTCTGATAAAAAGATTATACAATTTATTCAAGAAAATGTAAAATACCCTGCAATAGCAAGAGAAGAAGGAACTGAAGGAACAGTATATATTCAATTTGTTATTGATAAAGATGGAAGTATTACTAATCCAAAAGTTGTAAAAACACCTCCCAATGGATTGGTGCTAGGAGAAGAGTCGCTAAGAGTTGTAAAATTAATGCCTAAATGGGTACCAGGAAAACAAGAAGGAGAAACAGTAAAAGTTAAATTTACTTTACCTATTAAATTTCAATTAAGAAGTAATTTTATAGAGCCAGAAGCCCCTGTAACAGTTTATGTTGATTGGGATAAAGTGAAAATTAAAAAAGAAGCTAAAAAAGTTAATTATGCAAATGGTGAAATTTATCCGAATGGAGAAATTTCTCAAAAAGAAATAAAAGAAGTATTATCTTCTACAAATAAAAAACTTACGTTAAGATTATATGGAGCAATAAAAAAGGAATATTATACTTATTTTATTTCAATAGGAAAACAAGGAAAAAAATATTTAATTACAAGTACAGGCGAAAAAATGTCTATTCGTAAAAAGATATTAAAAAAAATAAAGTCAGGAGAACAATTATATTTTTATGCTCCTCAAACTCAAAAAATAATTTTTGTTTTTAAAATTATTTAATTCACTTTATCTTTGCTATTTTTAGAAAGAGAATCTAATAACAAATTCAATAAATGTTCAAAATTTTCTTTTCCTAAAAATGCTTTAGTGATGTTATATTTTTTTTTAGATTCTGTAGAAATGATTTCAATCATATCTTGCCCACTAACGGATCTTAATTGGATACTTTGAATATTATTAAAATAAATTTGATGATCATTCTTTTTCATACCATGAGGAAAAATAATAGAGTCATCAAATATTCTAACAGATAAATCTTTTTTGAGTTGATAATAAAAAATGATTACAAACAAAATCATTAATGCAAAACAAATGGCTGCAAAAACCCAATAAAAAATAATGGCATTTTCTTGTGAAAATATAATGCCTTTAAAATCTAAACCTCTATCATTAGTCAAAGCCATATACACCATAAAAAAAGAACAAGCACCTAAAATAGTAGTTAAAAAAATTCCAGACCCTATATTCTTTTTTAATGGATATTCTTGTATTAAGTGAGACATAACAGTTGAATTTTTAATTTTAAGAGATTATCTTCTTCGTCCTCCTCTTTTTCCTCTAAGCATTTGTACTATAAATAAAATGACAATAGCACCAATAGTAGCAGAAACAAACATTCCTACAATATTTGTAGGTAGTTCTACCCCAAATGTGGTAGATAGTGCATTTGAAATCCCTTTTCCAGGAGTTATGTTTAAAGCATTAAAAATATAACCTCCTACAACAGCACCTGCAATACCTAATACTGCACTAACAATTAAGCCTAGATCAGCACTTTTCATAATTCTAGAAGCTAGTGTTCCTGCAACAGCTCCTACAACAAACATAATTACAACATTTATTATATCCATGATATCAAATTTACTCTATGATTGATTTGAAAACCCAAAACTAATCATTTTCAATGATATGTTATATTTTTATAGCTATTTTTGTTTTTTACAATAAGACAACTATTCATACGTTTTTTTGTCATTAATCTATTTATAGAAAAGAATCATTTAGGAATGATTACTAAGGAAGAAATTATTGTTTTATATCAAAAACACGAAAAACGAATCAAGAAAATAGCAAAAATTATTGGAGCTATTGTTGCAATTTGTTTTTTCATATTGGTTGTATTTATTCTATCTGTTCGTTTTGGAGCATTTGGAAAATTACCCTCAATTTCAGAAATAAAAAAAATTAAAAATCATGTTGCATCAGAAGTGTATTCTGAAGATGGAGTATTAATGGGTAAATATTTTATTGAAAATAGAACCAATGTTTCTTTAGATGCAATTTCTCCTCATGTAATTGATGCTTTAATTGCTACAGAAGATGCTCGATTTTATCAGCATAATGGAATTGATTATCGAAGTTTATTTAGGGTTTTTTTTAAAACTATTTTAGGAGGAAATAGAAGTGCAGGAGGAGGAAGTACGATTAGTCAACAGTTGGCTAAAAATTTATATGGTAGAAAAAATTCTATGCCTGTAAATAAAGTAAAAGAAATGTTTATTGCTAAACGTTTAGAGAAAATCTATTCTAAAAAAGAAATTTTGACACTTTATTTGAATACAGTTTCTTTTGGAGAAGATGTTTTTGGTATTGAAGTCGCAGCAGAACGATTTTTTAATAAAACTCCTGACCAATTAAAAATTGAAGAAGCAGCTATTTTAGTAGGTATGTTAAAAGCTCCTACATATTATAATCCTCATAATCACCCAGAAAGAGCAGAGGAAAGAAGAAATGTCGTTTTTCAACAAATGGTTAATTATAATAAATTAAAAAAAGAAAACTTAGATAGTCTTCAAAATTTAAAATTAGAAATTAATTATTATCTATTAACGCATAATGTAGGTTTAGCTCCATATTTTAGAGAACATTTAAAAAAAGAATTAAAAGAATGGTGTAAACAACATCTCAAATCAGATGGTACTCCTTATAATTTATTTACAGATGGATTAAAAATTCATACAACAATAAATTCAAAAATGCAGACTTATGCTGAAATTGCTGTTAAAAAACATTTAGCCAATTTGCAAAAAGCTTTCGATAATCATTGGAAAAATTCTAAACCTTGGGGAGATGATAAAATTATTGAAAAAGCGAAGAAAAAAACAAAAAGATATAAAGCTTTAAAAAAAGCAGGATTTACAGAAAAAGAAATTTCAAATAATTTTAATCAAAAAATTGAAATGACCATTTTTGATTGGAAAAAAGGAGAAGTACAAAAAAAAGTAAGCCCTTTAGATTCATTAAAATTTTATTATGCCTTATTAAATACAGGATTTCTAGCAATGGATCCTATTAACGGAAAAATAAAAGCATGGGTAGGAGGTACTAATTTTAAATATTTTAAATATGATCATGTAAAATCAAAAAGACAAGTAGGTTCTACATTTAAACCTATTGTGTATGCAACGGCTTTGCAAGAGGGCTATCAAGCTTGTGATTATTTTTATAACCGTCAAGTTATTTATTCAGAATATGATGATTGGGCACCTAAAAATTCTGATGGAAAGTATGGAGGTATGTTATCTATGGAAGGAGGATTAACTCATTCTGTAAATTCAATAACCGTAGATATTATTATGAAAACAGGAATGAAGAAAGTAATAGAATTGGCTCAAAAAATGGGAATTAAAAGTACCATTCCAGAGGTGCCTTCTATTGCTTTAGGAACAGCAGATATTTCTTTATTTGAAATGATTCAAGTATATGGCACTTTAGCCAATCAAGGAATTAAAACAAGTCCTAAATATTTGCTAAAAATAGAAGATGCTCATGGAAATATCATTGGAGATTTTATACCTAAACTTGACGAAATAGAACAAGATACTTCTCATGTTTTATCAAAAGATGAGGCAAGAATTATTACAAAAATGTTAGAGAGTGTTGTAGATTCAGGAACTGCAAAACGTTTAAGATGGAAATATAATTTGCATACAAATATTGCAGGAAAAACAGGAACAACACAATCTCAAGCAGATGGTTGGTTTATGGGATACACGCCCCATGTAGTTGCTGGAGCATGGGTGGGAGCAGAAGATCCTAAAGTTCATTTTAGAGATATTTCTTTAGGACAAGGAGCCAACATGGCTTTACCTATTTGGGCAGAATTTATGAAACAAGTGTATCAAGATAAAGAATTCAAATGGATGCAAAATGATACATTTCCTCATTTAACTTTCGAACAAGAATTAGCGCTACAATGTGCTCATAAAATATCAGAAGAAGAATATGAATTATTAAAATATCAAGCACAAAATAATATAGATATTCAAGTGAATGGTCAATCTATTCAAGATATTTTTGAAACGATTATTAAAAATAAAAATATCAATAAAAATCCGGCTGAAGAAGAAAGAAAAAGAAAACAAAGAGAACAAAAAGAGTTGGAAAAAATCAAAAGAGAATTAGAACGTCAAAAGAAAAGAGAAGAACGAAGGAAGAAAAGAAAAAAATTCTTTAAAGATTTATTTAAATAATAAAATTATCTTTAGGTAATTTTTAAATTAAAATAGAATGATCAAAATACCTGAAGCTGTTTATAATAAAATGATGAAGACAGACCATTTTAGCCAATGGTTAGGAATTGAAAGTCTTGAACATAGAGAAGGATATTGCAAAATTCAAATGAAAGTACGAAAAGAAATGCTCAATGGTTTTGGAATTGTTCACGGAGGAATTACTTTTGGTTTAGCAGATTCTGCTTTAGCTTTTGCAGCTAATTCATACAATATTTTAAGTGTCACTTTAGATGGTTTTATTAGCTATCCTAATGCAGGAAAAGAACAAGATATATTAATTGCAGAAGCCATAGAAAAATCAAATAATAAAAAAACAGCTATATATGACGTTATAGTTAAAAATCAAGATGGTCTATCTATTGGATTATACAGAGCAACAGTCTATAAAACTAAAAAAGAAGTTTTGAACAATTCAACAATATAGCAATTCAACAATGTAGCAATATAGCAATTCAACAATGTAGCAATATAACAATTCATCAATGCAAAACTTTAAACAAAAGCAAAAAAAA
>JAHDII010000258.1 GCA_020630895.1 Saprospiraceae bacterium | reverse complement strand
GGACAATACTTTTTTAAAGCCTCCATTGTCTTTTCTTCTTTTTCTTTATTGCCATCAATATCTGGATATTTTTTTTCTAATTTTTCTATACATTTTTCTCCGTTTGAAGCTACATCTGCTATTTTAGCACTCAAAATCCGATGCCAATCAATTTGATATAGAAATTCATCATTTATTTTTTTTCAAATATAGGAATTAAAAAGAAAAATTATCGGTTGTATTTTCAAAATAGTATATTTCAATTTAATGAATCATAAAAATGATAGCTCTCTCTCAATATATTCCTTATAAACCTTTTTACTGAAAGTATTCTACTTTCCAAGTATTTTCTATTTTTGCAGTTTAATAGACTTTATTATGAAAAGTCTATTACAAACATAATACATCATAATATAATAATCATATGCAATTAAGTGAGCAAGAAATCGTAAGACGGGACGCATTACAAAAAATAAGAGATTTAGGAATAAATCCTTATCCCGCAGAACAATTTAATGTAACGGCTTTTGCCCAAGAAATTAAAGAAAATTATAATCCAGATGCTGAAGAAGAAAGAGAGGTAAGTATGGCAGGAAGAGTTATGATTGTTCGAGGAAAAGGAAAAGTTTCTTTTGCTGAACTTCAAGATTCTACAGGAAGAATTCAGTTATTTGTTAAAAGAGATAATATTTGTCCTAATGAGGATAAAACATTGTATGATGAAGTCTTTAAAAAGTTATTAGATATTGGAGATTTTGCAGGAGTAAAAGGAGAAGTTTTCACCACTAAAACAGGAGAAATTTCTGTAAGAGTGAAAGAATTTGTTTTATTGAGTAAATCTCTAAAACCCCTACCTATTGTAAAAACTAGGGTAAATGAAGAAACAGGAGAAACAGAAGTGTATGATGCTTTTACAGATCCCGAATTAAGATATCGTCAACGATATGTTGATTTAGTAGTCAATCCGCAAGTGAAAGAAATTTTTATCAAAAGAAGTAAAGTCATTAATAGTATGCGTTCTTATTTTGATGAGCAAGGTTGGATGGAAGTAGAAACACCTATTTTACAACCTATCCATGGAGGAGCTGCTGCTCGACCGTTTCAAACCCATCATAATAGTTTGGATATGCCTTTGTATTTAAGGATTGCTAATGAGCTATATCTTAAAAGGTTAATTGTAGGTGGTTTTGATGGGGTGTATGAATTTGGTAAAATGTTCCGTAACGAAGGAATGGATAGAACTCATAATCCAGAGTTTACTTCAATGGAAATTTATGTAGCTTACAAGGATTATATCTGGATGATGAAAATGGTGGAAGAATGTATAGAACGTGTTGCTATTGCAGTAACGGGAGGTACTAAAGTAATGGTTGGAGAAAATGAAATTGATTTCAAAGGACCGTATCGCAAATTATCTATGTATGATTCTATTAAAGAATATACAGGGATTGATGTTTCCAAAATGGATGAAGATGCTCTAAGAGCAGTGTGCAAAAGTTTACATATTGAAACCGATAATTCAATGGGTAAAGGAAAATTAATTGATGAAATTTTCGGAGAAAAAGTAGAAGATCATCTCATTCAACCGACTTATATTACTGATTATCCTATTGAGATGACTCCTTTGGCTAAAAAACATCGTACAGAAGAAGGACTTGTTGAACGTTTTGAATTATTTGTAAATGGTAAAGAAATTGCCAATGCTTATTCAGAATTAAATGATCCTATTGATCAAAGAGAACGTTTTGAAGATCAATTAAAATTAGCTGCTAGAGGAGATGACGAAGCGATGGCATTGGATGAAGATTTTCTTCGTGCTTTAGAATATGGTATGCCTCCTACTTCTGGTTTAGGAATTGGTATCGATCGATTAACCATGATGTTAACCAATCAATCTTCTATTCAAGAAGTATTATTTTTCCCTCAAATGAAAGCAGAAAAATAATCATAACATAAGTCATCCCGAATTTTAGTGATTAAAATTCGGGATGTTTTTTATACACTTCTCTTACAATCAATTTCATTATTGAGTTGTTGTTTCTTCCTTTTTCTAAGGCATTTTTTAACAAGTTGAGTGATTAATTTCTTAACTTGCTAAAAATATATAGTTCAAATGAAAAAAATATTCTTAATTTTTATCTTCATTTCGCAGTTGACAGTTGTTTATTCCCAAAATGAAAAAATGACGAATGAAAAATTAGATAAGATTATTAAAAAGATTAGTGAAGAAGTTGAGGGAACAGAAGGGAAATGGCAATTTCTTATAGATTCAACTCTGTTTCTTTGTTTAACAGATGAAAATAATAATCGAATGCGAGTCATTTCTCCAATAATTGAATCATCTAAATTAACTGATAAACAAATTCAAGAATGTATGGAAGCCAATTTTCATACAATGTTAGACTCTAAATATGCTATTTCAGATGGAATTTTATGGTCTGTTTATATACATCCTCTCAAAGAATTAACTGAAGAACAAGTATTAAGTGGCATTTTCCAAGTATATTCTGGAGTGCATACATTTGGCACTTATTATAGTAGTGGTTTATTATCATTTCCTAAACCTGATGAATTAAAGGAAGATTCAAAAGAAGAAAACAAAGAGGATAAAAAAAAGAAGAAAAGCAAGAAAAGTAAAAATAGAACATAAATAAACCTTTCGAAAATAATTACTACTTATTACAAAAAGTGTGTAAGTAAAACGGTGAGTTGATTTATTTTACTTACACACTTTTGCGGATGGTTCCTTATTTTTTTAAAAATATTTCTGCCATCATGCACCTAGCACTGCCACCTCCAAATTTTTCTATAGTATAAAGTGGTGCATGTAAAATTTCTGTATGTTTTTCAATTTGTTGAACTTGCTCTGTATGAAGTGATTGATAAGCTTGTTCTGACATCACTAAAAAAGTTTTTCCTAATGAATTTTGAACTTGCAACATATTTCCAGCAAAAGCATTCATTTGTTCTAAACTAATTTCAACAACCTCCTTATTTGTTTTTTTAAAACCTTGTAATAATTTTTTCTTTTCCGATTTATCTTTAATCGTATCTAAACAAATCACAACAAATCTATCTCCGATTGCCATCATTACATTGGTATGATAAATATCTACATCATTATCATCTACAGCATGAAATTCTACTTTTTTATATTTTGCCCAATTACAAAATTCATCTAATAATTTAGCTTCCGTTCTTGGACTAATACAAGCATATACTAAACGATTTACTCGATCTAAAATCATACTTCCTGTTCCTTCTAAAAATTGATTAGAACTTTCATATTCCTCTAAACGGATAAGTCGTTTAACCTCAAACTTTTCTTTGATTAAATTTACGATATCTTCTCTACGTTCCCCTCTCCTACTTGGAGCATACATAGGATAAGTAATTATTGTTCCATTATCATGAAAAGAAATCCAATTATTAGGAAAAACAGCATCGGGTTTAATTGGATCATCTGTATCTTCTACCACTAAAACTTCAACTCCCTTATCTCTCAATTTTTGAACAAAAAAATCAAACTCTTCTTGAGCTTTATTTTTGATTTCTTCAACAGACAAATCTGTTTCTTTAGTTTGAAAAGAGTTATTTTCAGCCGTTTGAGCATTATAGCCAAAATGAGCTGGACGAATCATCATTATTTGTGTAGTAGTCTGCGATTTCATTCTTTACGTTTTGAGCCGCAAATATAGTTTCTTTTCAAGAATTTTTTAATGAAGTTATTCAGTTCCAAAAAGAAAATTATTTATTTTACAACAAAAGCAATTTTTCCATTATGAATGGCTATTCTTGTAATTGTTTTTCCTTGGGTAATGGAATTCAAATTCGCTACTTTTTGCCAATTCAATTCTTTAAAAGGTTTTATTTTATATAAATAGCCTTCAAAAGCTGTAATCAAAGAACCATCAGGTAAAAAATCAAAATCTTCTTTATTAGGAAAAGCATCAGCAATATCTGTGCGTACTCCAGTTTTTATATTCATGGCTTTAATTTTCCAAATACTATCTTTATTTTTTTGTAAATAGACTAAACGCCCATCCAACATTTTTTTAAAACATCGTCCTACATTATAAGCGATATGAAAGATTTTTCCCGTTTCTACATCTCCAATGACTAATTGATGATCTTTTTCTTCATTTACCAAAAATAAGGCGACTTCTTTTTCATTCAACCAACAATGATACCCTACATTTTTAATATCCTTAAAAATAGGACTACCATATCCTTTCCTATTTAAAGGCAATTTCCAAAGGAGTTGGTCTCCATTTTTTTCTGCACGAATAACTGAAAAATGTATTCCATCAGGACATAATGTAGGAGAATATTCACTACTACTTGTTTTAGTAATTCTAGTTTTTATTTTATTTTTAATATCTAAAGAAAATATATCTGTCTGAACAGTATCATTCAACATTGAAGATTGTGTATAATATAATTCTCCTAAAACAAAAGTAGGTTGATTATTATATCCTTTATGATTATGAAAAGTTAATAATTTCGGGTTATAAATTTTCAGCTTCTTTTTGGTTTGAAGATAATCTATTAATAATATATTAGAAGTAGGCAATTGAGCCATTAATAGGGAGGTATTCAAAAACAAAAAACAAATAATAACTAGATATTTCATTCCTTTTTTGCATAAAAATACAACTTATTATAGAATCATTATTAAGAAAAGAATAGAATCTTTAGATGATAATTATGAGTATAATTATAAGATATTTTCTGAAAAATATAAGAATTGTAAGTTTTTTATAATCTTTGTAAGATTAATTTGATATAGAAGTTAATTATCCTCATGAGTAAAAGAAAAAATCAAAGTCGAAAACCGAAAAAAGAAACAAAGAAAATTACTCAGACAAAAAAAGTTTCTTCTTTAGTCATGGATGGTAAATTATCCTTAGTTATTCCTTGCTACAATGAA
>JAHDII010000257.1 GCA_020630895.1 Saprospiraceae bacterium | reverse complement strand
GGTTCTAGCGTATTTATTTCTGGATTTATGCTAGGTATTTTTCTTCTTACATTATTTAATGACCATATTTATGATATTGAATTAGAAGAATTAGAAGATGTTGTTGTGTATTTTATTGCTTTATTCTTTTCGATTATATTTTCCTTTATTAGTTATTTTTCTTTATCTAAATATTTATTAAAAAAATCAAATGGAAGTAAGAATGTATTAGATGATGATATGTTTTAAATATTTTTTATCTTAGATGTAATGAATTTTTTTTTTTTGAAAATATTATTTATTTTTTTGAGCTTAATATTATTTTTTAATATTCAATCTCAAACCATTGAAAGTGGAGATGTTTTTACTAGAATCAATTCTACTATTTCTAGTATGCCAGGAGATACAGGAGATGATTATGCTGAGCCTACTGCTGGGCAAATTACTACATTTAATAATATAATGGCAGATCTCATTGCAGGAAATTATGCAGATGCAGATACAAAAGCAGCTACCGTAAATTATGATGTGGTTGAATTTACAGATAATACCATTTCTCCTAATCCAGTGTATTATATTTTAGAAAATACAGCTACCAATTATTGGGGGACTTTTATTTTTAATCCTAATGCTTGTAGAACTGGTTTAGTGATTCAATCGCCTCATCCTAAAAAAGATTTTAATACAGGAAGACAAGGTATTCATATTTTTAGAAAAATAGATGCTGAATTTTATTTTTTAAGTGGTACAAGTCGTTGTAATCATGCTACTCTTTCTTCTTGTTCTGGAACAACTTCTGTTTGTGGTGCTTCAAGTGCTTATCGAATTTCTGATATGCCTCATGTAGATAATTCTATTTTTCATTCTTTAACAGAATATATTTTTGATAATGTTTCTAATAGTCATTTTATTCAATTACATGGCTTTTCAAAACAAGTAACAGATCCTTATGTTATTTTAAGTAATGGAACTATAGCAACACCTCCCGTTACAGACAATGTATTGGCTTTTAAAAATAATTTATTCGCTCAAGATAATAGTCTTACTTTTAAGATTGCACATATTGATTCTTGGACTCGATTAATTGGTCGTACGAATACTCAAGGACGATATATTAATTCAAGCAGCAATATTTGTACAAGTAATGCTTTAACCACTTCGGATCGTTTTATTCATGCGGAACAAGAAAGGACAAAATTGCGAGATGATATTACAGGTTGGGATAAAGTAGCTACTGCCTTAGCCCTTACTTATATAGGGACCTCTTGTTCTTTTTTACCTGTTGAATTGTTGAGTTTTAATGTAGAAAAAAAAGCCCATTATTTATTTGAATATACGTGGGAAACCGCTAGCGAAAATAATGTGTCTCATTTTGAATTAGAATATGCAACTCTTGGAAATAATTTTAAAAAAATTGAAGAAATAAAAGCACATCAATTTCCTTCAAAATATATTGTGACAAAAGAATTAGAATCTTCTTTAGAATATTATTTTAGAATTAAAATTATTGATTTTGATGGAACATATTCTTATTCTGATATTAAAAATATACAAGGAGAAAAAGAAGAAGTTTTTATCTTTCCTTCTCCTGTTCAAAATCATTTATCTTTTACTTCTCCTAGAGAATGGAAAGAAGTTACAATTACTAATTTTTCAGGAAAAATTGTTTTTGAAAAACAATTATTATTATCAACTACATTAGACGTTTCATTTTTAGAATCTGGGTTTTATATCATTTCTTTTAGAAATGGAGATGGAGATCGAATTTCTCATCAAAAAATGATTAAAAAATGAAAATAGGTTTTGATGCGAAAAGATTATTTAATAATGCTACAGGTTTAGGAAATTATAGTCGAACGCTTGTTCAAAATTTAAACCAAAATTTTCCTCAGAATGAATATTTTTTATATGCTCCTACAATTCAAAAAACAAAAATAAATGAATATTTTTTGAATGATTCTCATTTTCATAAAATTCAATCATCTCATTTTTTTAAAAGTTATTGGAGAAGTTTTTCTATAAAAAATAATTTACAAAAAAACGGAATTCAACTCTATCATGGATTAAGCCATGAAATTCCTTTTGGAATACAAAAAACAAAAATAAAATCTATTGTAACGATACATGATTTAATTTTTAAAAGATATCCTAAAACTTATTCTTTTTTTGATAGAAATATATATAATTTTAAATTTCAATATAGTTGTGAAAATGCAGATAAAATTATAGCTGTTAGCGAAAATACAAAAAAAGATATGATTCAATATTATGATATTTCTCCTCAAAAAATAAAAGTGATTTATCAAGCTTGTCATCCTATTTATTATCAAGAAAAAAAAGAAGAGAGTATTCAAAAAAATATTCAAAAACTAAAATTGCCACAAGATTTTTTATTATCTGTAGGTTCTATTGTTCCTAGAAAAAATGTATTATCTATTATTCAATCGTATTCTTTTTTACCCCCAGATTTAAAAATACCTTTAGTAATTGTTGGTCAAGGAGAAAAATATAAAAAAGAAATTCAACAATATATTCAAAAAAATAAATTAGACGATTTAATTATTTTTTTAGAGAATGTGAACAATGAATTATTATATGCTTTATATCATCAAGCAAAAATATTCATTTATCCCTCCTTATATGAAGGTTTTGGAATTCCTGTTTTAGAATCTTTATTATCTCGCACACCTGTAATTACTTCTAATGTTTCGTCTTTACCAGAAGTGGGAGGAAAATATTCTTATTATATTGATCCTCAAAAACCAGAAGAAATAGCACGAGGAATTGAAAAAATATTGACAGATAATACCTATCGTGAAAGAATGATAGAAGAGGGCTATAAGTATGCTCAAAAATATTTTCATCCAAAACATTTGAGTCAACAATTAATGGATGTGTATTATGATGTGTTGTGATAAAAAAGTCAAAATGTTTTAGTGAATTTATTATTATCACAAGCCAAAATTTTTATCAAAACAATTTCACAATTCTATTAAGATTGTTTTAGAAACTGATTCCAAAGAGGATTTAGTTTTTTATCTAAATGATGAATACCATCAATATATCTAATCGTTCCAGAACGAGAACGCATCACAATACTTTGTGTAGTCACTTTTTGATTATTTTTAAAATGTACGCCTTGTAAAAAAGAACTGCTTGTAATTCCTGTAGCAGCAAAAAAAGTATTATCAGATTGTATTAAATCATTGAGTTGTAAAACTCTATTTATATTTATTTTTTCTTGAATTAAAGTTTGTTTTTCTTCTTCAGATTGAGGATCCATAATACATTGCATTCCTCCATCTAATGCTTTAATAGCTGCTGCTGCAATAATGGCTTCTGGCGTTCCTCCTGTTCCCATTAATACATCAATATCTGTTTCGGGTAGGGCAGCGGCTAATGCTCCCCATACATCGCCATGATCATGAATAATAATTCTAGCTCCTACAGAACGAATTTCTTGTATCAATTTTTGATGCCTAGGTTTATTCAATACAAAAACGGTAAGAGCATTGATATTTTTATTCAATGCTTTAGCAATATTTTTAAGATTTTCAGCAGGGGACAAATTGATGTCTATAGCATTTTTAGCTTTTTGAGAGACCACTAATTTTTTCATATAATAGGAACTCCCTGGATTAAGCATACTTCCTGCTTCAGCAATCGCTATCGTTGCAATGGCATTGGGTTGTCCTAGAGCCAATAAAGTAGTTCCTTCAACAGGATCGACAGCAATATCTACTTTAGGAGGTTTTCCTGTTCCTAAATTTTCGCCATTATATAACATAGGAGCATCATCCTTAGCTCCTTCGCCAATAATAATTGTACCATCAAAATCAATTGTATTCAAATAATATCTCATGGCATCTACTGCTGCTTTATCGCCTCCTTCTTTATCGCCTAATCCTACAAAAAATGAAGCAGAAATGGCAGCTAGTTCTGTAACTCTTACTAATTCTAATGATAAATCTCTTGTTGGCATTTTTTAGTATTTAGTATTGGAGTATTTAGTATGCTAGTAATTAGATGGTGTTTCTAAATACTAGCATACTAAATACTAATTCTAATTAATCTTTTACTTTTTTTCCTTTTAAATGAGCATCTAAGAATTGTAAGATTTTTCCGTAACCCTCAATTTCATTTTCTTTTTTTCTAAAGCCATGACCTTCATCATCAAAAACAACATATTCTACAGGAATATTATTTTTCTTTGCAGCTTCCACAATTTCATCAGATTCTATTTTTAAAACTCTAGGATCATTAGCTCCTTGTAAAACCATAGTAGGTTTTTTAATTTTATCTGCATGGAATAAAGGAGAAATATTGTATAATCTTACAGAATCAGCTGTATTTGGATTTCCTATTTCTGCATAAAGAGCTTCTCTAAAAGATTCCCAATAAGGAGGAATAGATCTTAGGGTACGCAACCAATTGGTTACCCCAAAGATATTGACACCTACTTCAAATTCATCGGGTTCAAAAGCTAAAGCCGCCATGGTCATATAACCACCATAAGATCCTCCAATAATTCCAATTTTTTCTCCATCAATATAATCTTGAGATTGCAACCATTTTTTACCCCAAACACAATCTTTTAAATCTTTATCTCCATGATTCAAATCATCCATTTGATGAAATGTTTTTCCATAGCCACTACTTCCTCTATTATTTACAGCAAGAACAGCATATCCATGATTCACTAAATATTGAATCAATGAAAAATATCCTACACGTGATTGTCCGCCAGGACCTCCATGTACCCAAACTAATGCAGGAACTTTATTATCTTTAGTAGCATTTAATGGTTGGTAATAAATAGCAGGAATTTCTAAATCATCAAAAGATTTATAACGAACGACTTTTGCATTTACTAAATCATCTGCATTAATATTAGGATTTAATGATTCAGTTAATTTTTTTAATTTTTTAGTTTCT
>JAHDII010000256.1 GCA_020630895.1 Saprospiraceae bacterium | reverse complement strand
CGATTATTTGCAGACTATCCAAAATGCATATTTTGAATATTTTAAAAATGAAAAAAACATACCCATTATTATTTTAAATATTGGAGATAAAAATTTTACTGAAGATGCTGCTATTTATGAAGAAATAAAATCTAAAATGAAATTAACTTATAATAAAGGAATGTCTTTGATGAAATTGTAATAAAATCTAATTTATTGTGTAAAATAATTGTAATAAAATGGAACATCCTTTTTTTTCTAATAACAATAAAAAAAGCATCCAAGAAATAGAAGCAGAACTCCAAGAAATGAAATCGAATGATTTGCCTTGGGAAACAGGAAAAGTTTTTGCTTATGTCTATGAACCTGATCCAGAAGCCTATGCTTTAATAAAAAAAGCATACATGATGTTTTTAACAGAAAATGGATTAGATCCTACAGCTTTTAGTAGCTTGTTAAAAATGGAACAAGAGGTGATTGATATTGCGATTCAATTAATGAATGGCAATAAAAATTCAGCAGGTAATTTTACTTTTGGAGGAACAGAAAGTATTATTTTAGCGGTTAAAACGGCGAGAGATTTTGCAAGAGAAAAATATCCTAATATTAAAAATCCTAATATTGTTTTGCCTGTTACAGCACATGCTGCATTTTTTAAAGCTTGTCATTACTTAAGTTTAGAAACTAAAATAATTCCTGTTGATGATATTACATTTATTCCAAAAATAGAAGATTATAAAAATGCGATAGATGAAAATACATTGATGTTAATTGGTTCTTCTCCTTCTTATGCACATGGTGTTGTAGATCCAATTGAGGAAATTGCAGCATTGGCGAAAGAAAAAAATATTTTATGTCATGTAGATGCTTGTGTAGGAGGAATGTATTTACCCTTTTTAAAATCTTTGGGATATAAAATTTCTAATTTCGATTTTTCAGTAGAAGGAGTAACTTCTATTTCTTTAGATTTTCATAAATATGGATATACTGCAAAAGGAGCTTCTTGTATTTTATATAAAAATAAAGAATTGCGAAAATATCAAATTTATACTTGCTCCCAATGGTCTGGATATTCATTAGTAAATGCCACTGTTTTATCAAGTAAAACAGGCGGTTCTTTAGCTGCTTGTTGGGCGAATTTAAATTATTTAAAAATTAAAGGATATCAAAAAATTGTAGCTGCAACACAGGAAGCAAAAATTAAAATTGAACATGCAATAAAAGAAATTTCTAGTTTATATTTATTAGGAAATCCTGTGATGAATATGATTGCTTTTGCTAGTAATACAATAGATTTATTTTTATTGGCTGCAACAATGAAAGAGAAAGGATGGTATTTGCAAATACAATTTAAACATCAAAATTCTCCTACTAATATTCATCTGTCTATTAATCGTGCAAATGTTCCACATGTTGATAATTTCATAAAAGAATTAAAAACTACAATTATTGAATTAGAGAATAGTACAATAGATAATTCTTTACCTTTTTCTCAAGAAATATTGGATAATTTAACTCCAGAAATGGTTCATCAACTCAAGGCAGGTTTAGGTGTAAACGATGGTGAAGCTCCCTCAGATTTAACAATAGTCAATCGTATTTTAGATGCAGCATCTCCTAGTACAAGAGATATGATTTTAAAAGAATTTGTAAACGGATTATTTAGATAATGGATATCTTAATTCAAATTGTGCATTATTTTTTAATTGGAATTATTCCTTATTTTTTAATTCGAATATCCAAAGCATCAAAAATTGATAGTATATTAAGTCCTGTCGTTTTATGTTATGCTGTTGGATTATTTTTCAGTAATTTTTTCCCTTCAATTTTAAATATAAATGTTGCAAAAACATTAACGGAAATTACCATTGTTTTTGCTATTCCTTTAATTTTAATGAATTCTGATTTTAAAGGATTTTTAAATGGAACAAGAAGTATTTTAATTTCTTTTGGAATTGCTATTTTTTCTGCACTATTAATGTGTGTTTTAGGGGCATTTGTTTTTAAAAATCAAGTTGATGAATCTGCTGAAATAGCAGGAATGCTAACAGGGGTTTATACAGGAGGAACACCCAATATGGCAAGTATTAGAATGGCAATTGGAGCGAATGAAAATACTTATATTACCTTGAATATTGCAGATATTATCTTAAGCGGAATTTATTTGATTTTTCTAACTTCCATTGGAGTAAAAATATTTAGATATATTTTGCCTCATTCTGAAACAGAAGAAAAAAATAATGAACATCAAAAAGAAAATATTTGGAAACAGTTTGATTTTATTGCTAAACTCAAAAATATAATCAAACCTCTTTTATTATCAATTCTTGTTGTTGGAATAACTATGGGATTGAATCAGTTATTATTTGAAAAAGATAATGTTTCTTTTATCATTATTTGTATTACCTTATTAGGAATTATTATATCTTTTTTTCCTAGTAGCAAAAAATTATATGGAGCTTATGAAGTAGGGGATTATTTGTTATTGATTTTTTCTTTAGCTCTAGGATTACAATCTAATTTTTCAGAAATATTAAATGCAAGTTTTTCTATTATTTTATTTACAGCATTTGTACTTTATGGCTCTATCTTTTTGCATATCATTTTTTGTCGTTTTTTAAAAATAGATGCTGATATTGTTATGATTACTTCAACAGCTTGTATTTTCGGACCTGTATTTGTGGGACAAATTGTTTCTGTATTAAAAAATAAATCTGTTTTAGTTCCCGGAATGGCAATGGGTGTAATTGGAATTGCTATCGGAAATTTTTTAGGAATTGCGATTTATCATTTAACTCAATTAATGTTCTAAATCATTTTCTGGAAAATGATTCAAATAAAATTGAATCGCATTTTTAGAAAATATTTTTTCAATAATTTCTTTTGCAGAATATCCATACATTAATTCTTCCATTTCTTTTTTTGAAAAATATCCAAAAATATCATCTGGAAGATGATTAAAAAAATATTCTAAATCTTTAGCTAATTCAGGCATTTTTTCTGTGGTATCATAAAATTCAAAAGAATTGATCATCCCATCAAAATCTGAACCTATAGATATATAATTCCATGCACTTTTATTTCCAATAGTTTTTACAATATATAAAAAATTTAGGGCGATACTTTTTAAGTATAATTGTTTTCTTTCTTCAGAAAAATCTTCAGTGTTTTTAATTTGTTCAGCAACAATTCCACCACAAATTCTAAAACGATCTAAAATTAAACCAATCAATCCCTTTGTTTTAGAAACCATTAAAATATCTTCATCCTATAAATTAATCATCCAATGATTAAAAATACTATTCTTATATTTATCAGGAACATCTTTTTTTAAAAACAAAGGATCTTCAATTGATAATCCTGCTACAGCAGCATGACTAAATAAAACAGGAATGGTATCTCCTTCTATCATTTTTCTTTCTAAAAAATCAAAATACCAAAGCCTTGATTTAACACTCATATGTTTTACATCAGGAATAATTCTTCGTCCTTCATTTTTATTGACCATTAATTGAACGACTTTTTTTCCTAAGGGAGAAATAGGGGCATCAATTCCTTTTTTAGCTTTAAATATAAATTTTTGAATGGGAGTAAATGGACTGGGTTGCCCTCCTAAACCATTATAAAAAAAATGATTAATTCCTAATGAAAAAATGGGGTATTCCAAATATTCATCTTTCCAATGATACAAGGGCAAAGATCCTTTCAATCTTTTTACATTATCCAAAACTATTTTATGATAAAATTCTTTTTTGGAAATATCTTTTTTTATTAATGATCTTCCTAAAACATGACCTCCTTCTATATTTAAAACAATAGCTAATTTATTTTCTTGATCTATGATCGATTGTAATTGATTTTTATTTTTAATGATTTCATAAGAATATTCTTTTCCATCAATTGTATAAGGTTTTTTTTCTCCATATTTTATAAATTCAATATTCTCTCTAATAATAGGAAAATAATATTCATCTCCTTTGTCTAAAAAATCTAAATCATTTAAAGAAATGCCCACCATACAGGCTAGTGTACCTGCTCCATTTTTTCCTTCATTTAAAATTCTAATATTAGAAAATTGTACTTCTAAAGGAGTCATAGATAAACCAATAACTTTTACATTTCCTTTTGCACAAGCCGCTAAATTACTTTGAGAATATTTAGGTACATCTGTAGAACCTTTAATCATCCATTCTGCTTTATTTTCGCTTTGACAATTGTGTTCTATTTTTTCCCATAAATTATAATTCACTGTATAGCGAGAATGAAAAGGTTTTAAACAAACATGTGCGTGAATATCAGCAAAAGGAATTTCTTGTCCATATATATTTATGGAAAAACAAACTAAAAGAATTAAAATTATTTTATTTTTCATCTGATTTTTTATTATGACTAGGAGTATAAAATAATAACGAAATAAAAAATAAAATAGCTTCTTTCTTAATGAAAGAATCAAGAAGAAAAACGAATAATTTCTTTTTTATATTTTGGATATTGTTGTATTAATTCATTAGAATTTCCATGTCTATAATCATCATAATCAAAACCTGGCGACATGGTTGTTCCTAATAAAGCAAAAGAACCTCCTTGTTGTAATTGACAACCTTGCCATGTATTTCCTTGTACTAAAATTTGCGGATAAATATTATTTAAAATATCATTACCAATTAATATTATTTCTCCTGTGCCATCAGGTTTTAACTGTAACATTTCTACAGTATCTCCTAAATAAAAATGAAAAATTTCATCACCAGGTAATTGGTGTAATAAAGAATAAGAATTTGGAGTAATTAAATAATAAATACAAGAATAATAATTTCTTTTTCCTACATATGTTTTTGGAAGGCAATCTTTTTTTATATCCTCTAATGATTGAAAAGTTTCTTTATAATATCCTCCTTCATTTTCTAAAGGCTCTAATTTGAGATGTTTAATAATTTGTTCAGCAGTCATGTATTTATTTTTTTGGAAAAATATAAGGTAAAAGAAAAAATAATACTTGCGAGAATATTTGAAATT
>JAHDII010000006.1 GCA_020630895.1 Saprospiraceae bacterium | reverse complement strand
TTATTTTATGTATTTATTTGATAATCAAAAACATATATGTGACATTGTAAAAACAATGTTATTTATAAAAATTTAAACTTTAACATTTAAAAGTGTTGAATTATCTCAAAAATAAAATATTAATATATTAGAAGGCATTACTAATTATTAATTATAGCCCAATTAATCTTTCAAAAGTATTTATTTGACAAAATTAATTGAATGGATTCTTGTAATATCGCATTCTTATTCTTTATCTTTAAACTTATCTTTTAATTCATCAATATATTATGAAATCACCCAATCAGCATCATTCTATTGGTAAACATTGGATGTTGGAAATTTATGGTTGTAATTCTGAAAAATTAAAAACTATAGATTTTGTTCAAAAGACTTTACATGAATCTGCTCAAATAGCTGGAGCAACTATTGTTAATGAAAATTTTCATCAATTTTCTCCTTTTGGAGTAAGTGGTGTTATTGTAATAGAAGAAAGTCATTTTACTATACATACTTGGCCAGAGCATCATTATGCAGCTGTTGATATTTTTACTTGTGGAACAAGTATTGATGTACAAAAAGCTATAGATTTTTTAAAACAACATTTTGATGCTATAAAAATAGAAGTAAAATATTGGGATAGAGGAGAATTATTGAAAGCTAAAGAATTATCAAAGAATATAATGTCCAATAAATTCTGAATCTTCATCTATAATTAATCCATCTCTTCTTCTGTATGATAAGGCTGCTGCTTTGGTTGTAAAATATATACCTGCTTGATAAATATCTCCGTCTCTATCTTGTGGAAGTTGTTCATACAATTGATAAATAGATGGATACTGTCCAAAATCTCCATCATTTTGTTCTATTTTTCGTTCTCCGGGAGCAACGACTTCAATATTTTCTCCTTCTCTACCAAAAATTACTTTTTTAACATATTGGCGTCCTCTTAAATCGTTTGGAGAAAAAGATGTTTGTAATAATAGATGATGGTGTGGATATAAATCCCAAAGAATTTTCATAATTGCTTTGGATTGGAAAATCATCGTATAAGCAGGATTTAAAATAATAGCTAAATCCTTGGTAACTATTTGAGTAAGAATATCCATTAGTTCTGGTTCTTCATAAGCTATCAATTCCCAAGGAACTAATTTAAACCAAAAATCATACTGAATATATTCCTCTTCATTGAGTTTTATAAAAATTCCTTCGTCTGGAGAAAAAATAACTCGTTCTAGAAGCATTTGTTGAGTATAAAACCCTCCTTTAATGGCTGCTGCATTGAGTATATCTAGATTTAAAACATCTTCTTCATGCCCCAAATCTGTTAATAAAATATTAGGTGATTTATTAGAATTTTTTTGGCGAACTTCTTCAAATCGAGCGGATAAATATTGTTCTAAATGATTGAATTGATCTGCCCCCCTAAGCTTTGCTGCTTTAAGTTGTTCTTTTTGAATAATAGCTGTTTCAGGCATTACTGTTGCTGTATCAGCATTAAATTCAATTAATTTGGCAGGCATTCCATTAATGATACCTGCCAAATCAAATCTACCATAAAGATGTATATGTTTATCTCTATAAGCCCAAGAATGTTTTATAATTTTTATAGCATTATCAGGAATTCCTAATTCTTTCCATAAATTATTATCAATAACATGTTGAGCTGCTCTTTGATACATGAGATATAATTCAGAACATGCATCGCTATATTTTCGGATTTCAACTTCACTTACACACAATAATTCATCAGTAAGATATTCCATATCTTCTTCTGCATAATATGCAAGCCCTAGTTTTTTCCAAAACTTATACTTAGGAGCTTTAAATTCTAATAAACGACTATCTATACTATCCACCGAAAGATCTTGTTGATCTAGAACTTCCTCCTTTACCTCCATAACCAGATTTACCACTTACAGGTCTTCTTACTGTACTTGTTTTAGCTGATGAACGTAAAGAATTAGCTGTAGTAGATTGAGATTTTGCATGAGCTGCTGGACTCTTATAAGCAGATGCATTTGTAGGAGAAGAGAAACTACGTCCTAAAAAGTATCCTAATAATCCTCCTCTTATAACATTTCCAATAGCACTTCTCTTTCCACTATCTTCTCCTTCAGCGTCAACTAAGGAAACTTCATCTAAGGTGAAAGTATCAATACCTCCATCCATATACCTAGCAATAATTCTAGAATCTTCTTTTGTTGGAGCTACTGTTTCATCTGTAATTTTAAATAAATCTTTTTCTACTTCTTCTACTTCAGTGATTACACCTTGGGTATATTCTGAGATGACTGTTTCTTCAACATAACTTTCTCCTGAATCTCCACCACAACTGCTTAAACTAATAACACCTGCAATAGTTAATCCACAAATAAAAGAAGGAATTTGTCTTTTTTTCAATGGGGTTTTCTTTGTAATTAATTTCATGATTTTGTTCTTAATCAAAGAGGTTTAAAAAATAAAATGTAAATGTAAAAAATTTGAACTCACAATATAATTATATTTTATGGTAATAAACAATAAATTTTCATGATTTTTTTAAAATTAGTCGCGTAATAAAATTTATACTTAGATATATTACTTTTGCTAAAAATTAAAAAAGACTTTGTGAAAAAGAATAGGAAAGAAAAAACAGTATTAATTCTTAGTATATTTATTGTAGGGCTTTGTTCTATTATTTATGAATTATTAGTAAGTACAACATCCAGTTATTTTCTAGGAGATAGTATTAAACAATTTTCTATTATTATAGGTGTATATATGGCAGCTATGGGAATAGGTGCTTATTTTTCTAGATGGATGAACAAAAATTTATTGCTTCGTTTTATTGAAGTAGAAATTATTTTAGGATTGATTGGCGGAGTTAGTGTACCCTTTTTATATTTCACTTTTTCACAAGTAGAATATTCACATTTCAATGGATTGGTTATTTTAATTATTGGAGTAATTGGTATCCTAACAGGTTTAGAAATTCCATTGTTAACACGAGTGATGGAAAAATTATATCCTGAAGATAAAAATTTATCTAATGTTCTTTCTTTAGATTATTTAGGAGCCTTAGGAGCTACAATGATATTTCCTTTTTTTTTACTACCCTGGGTGGGAGTGTTTTTATCTTCCTTAGTTTTTGGATTTGTAAATGTTGCTGTAGGAGCTTTAAATCTTTGGATTTTTTCTGACAAAATAGAATCCAAACAAAAAAGAAAATATTGGTTTTTAATTGGACTTGTTTCTTTATTTTTTATAACTACTATTTTCTTTTCTAATAAATTATTATCTCAATGGCATGATGGTTTATATCGAGATAGAATTATTTATTCAGAAACAACTCCTTATCAAACATTAGTTCTTACAAAAGGAAAAGAGGATATTCGTTTATATATAGACCGTGTGATTCAATTTTCATCTGTAGATGAATATCGGTATCATGAAGCATTAGTACATATTCCCATGTCTTTAGCTCCGTATAAAAAACAAGTTTTAATTTTAGGAGGAGGAGAAGCATTAGCTGCTAGAGAAGTATTAAAATATAATAAATTAGAACAAGTCAATGTTGTAGATATAGATCCTGCTATTTTTGAATTAGCTAAAACACATCCTCATTTAAAAAAATTAAATGAGCATAGTATGGAGAATCCTAAATTAATTTCTACTCCAGCAGATGCTATGGTATTTTTATCAGAAAGTGAAACATTATATGATGTTATTATTTCTGATTTACCTGACCCCACTAATGATAATTTATCTCGTTTATACAGTGAAGAATTTTATAAATTAGTTAAAAAACGATTAACTCCTAATGGTATTTTTGTAACTCAAGCTACTAGTCCATTTCATACTACTGCTGCATTTTGGTGTATTCAATCTACAGTAAAAGCTGCAGGATTTAATTATGTTTATCCTTATCATTCTTATGTTCCATCTTTTGGAGAATGGGGTTTTATAATGGCTTCTAATCAAGCATTAGATTATAATGATGTTTCTTTTGATGAAATTCAAACACGATTTTTAGATAAAAAAACATTACCAAAATTATTTTCTTTTGAGAAAGATATTATTATAGATTCTATTCCTCACAATACTTTAGATAGCCCTATTTTATTAGATTTTTATTTAAAAGATTGGGAACGTTGGAGCAGAGAAAAAGTAATGTTTTAAATTTTTGATATGAAAGATTTTTCAAATAAATATATCATTATTGGAGCAGGACCTACAGGTTTAGTTCATGCTCGTGCTTTTAAAGAAAAAAATATTTTATATGATCAAATTGAAGCAACGGATGATGTTGGTGGAAACTGGTATCATGGAACATATTCAACAGCTCATATTATTTCTTCTAAAAAAGTAACGGAATTTCCCGAATGGAAAATGCCTGAAAATTATCCAGATTTTCCAAGTAGAAAAAACATGTATGATTATTTTGTAGGGTATTGTAAACATTTTAATTTAAGAGAAAATATTGAATTTAATACCAAAGTAATTTGGGTGCGTCCTATAGAAAATAATTTATGGGAAATTACTTTAGATAATTTTGAAAAAAGAATTTATAAAGGTGTTTTAGTTTGTAATGGTCATCATTGGGATAAACGTTTTCCTAAGTATGAAGGAAATTTTTTAGGAGAATTCATTCATTCTAAAGATTATAAACATCCCGATCAATTAAAAAATAAAAAAGTGATTGTTGTAGGAGGGGGGAATTCTGCTTGTGATGTTGCATCAGAAGCAGCAAGAGTTGGAGCAAAGTCTTTTTTGAGTATGAGAAATGGCGTTTGGTTTTTGCCTAAAACTTTTATGGGAAAACCTCTTACAGATTTGGGAGGTGCATTACAAATGCCTCTTTTTCTTCAACGATTGATGGTTAAATTCATTTTAAAATTAACTCAAGGAAAATATTCTCAATATAATTTGCCTCAGCCCAATCATAAAATTTTTGAAAAACATCCTACGCTAAGTAATGAAGTATTACATTATATCAAGCATGGGCGAATTATTCCCAAGCCTGCTATAAAAAAATTAAATGGTCATCAAGTAGAATTTTCTGATGGAACAACCGAAACAGCAGATATGATTGTTTGTGCTACAGGCTATCATTTATCATATCCTTTTCTCCCTCAAGAATTACATCGAGTAGAAGGACCAATTGCCAAAGTATATGGTGGTTCTATGCTAGAAGATTATAATGGTTTATATCTTGTTGCATGGGCTCAGGCTAGAGGAGGAATTGGTTCTGTTATTTCTCCTGCGGCTGATTTATTAACTAAAATGATTCTTCTACAAGAAAAAATTAATGTTCCAATAGGTTTAGTATTAAAAGAATTAGGAGATAAAAAACCAGATACCCATTTATTTGATCCTCAACAAGTATTAAAGAGAATAAAAAGAGCTCATCGCTTTTATCATTTTGTAGAAAAACGTGCTTTAAAAATTGAAAAAAAATATCCTAATTTTAAAAACAAAACAATTGAAACTCCTCAAAAATTAAATCCAGAATTAATTGTGAATTAAGATTGAATCATTTCATTTAATTTTGTTTGAGTGGCATTCCATTTTTTCTTTTGTTCATAAACATTGGGAGGAACAACTCTTTCTTTACAATCCATAATGGGACATCTTTCGCAAGTTTTGTTCACAATTTTTGAAGGGATTGCAGGATCGGAAGAAAATTGAACTACTTTTTTCAACCAATCGTCCATTAATATTCCAAAAGTAACACTCATATCTTTATCTTGTAATGGTCCTGCTGGAATACCTATAGAAATAGTTAAATATTCATCATCTGTTCCATGATATTTAGACCGTTGTATTTTGGTTATCATTTCTACATTATTTTGATTTCTAGCTTGTTCTAAATCTTTTAAAACATCAATAGAAATCCATCTTCGGCAATAATGCTCATAAATTTTATTGCTATGAGGATGATGTGTTTGATTCAAATGAAGTACCTTATCAATCGTATATTTATGTGAATCAGGTTCTGTTCTTACTCGAATAAAAAACAAGGCTTTTAACTGAAAATATTTGGGTAAAATATTTGTTAAACGATGTACAAACATCTCTGGAGTTACATTATAATTTTTTATGATTTGAATCAAAGCCTCAGCATCCCATGTTTCTTTACTACAAAAACGTTCTACCTCCTTAGCTAATTCTTTTCGATTTAAAATCATTGCGGTTGCAAAATATGTGGCTTTAAAATTATTTAAAACAGGATCAAACGATTGAGGAATTCTTAAAGGAGCATAAAAAGGACGATCTTTTAGCTCCAAAAATCTAAAACCTATTTCTCTTCCTAATAATAATGTTTTTTGTTTTTCATTAACGTCTTTATGAATATATAATGTACTTTTTTTAGGATTATAAATAGAATGGATATTTTTTAATTCAGGATAAAGTGATAATTCAGAAGCATCTACTTTACAATGATATTCTTCTAATAAAACTTTTTCTAAAATGCTTGAATTAATATCTTGAGGTTTTAAGTTATGTTCTAATAAAAATTGATCCGTTTGTTCTTCGATTTCTTCAAAAAAGTTGTAATGTAGTTCTTGATATGCACGCATCGCACCAAAATAAAAATTTTGTTCTTGTAATGCATAATTTCTGGATAATTCCACTAATGTTGAAATAAATGCTCCAACTTTTACCGGAGCCTTAGAAATCATTTCGACTACTTTTTGCAACTCTATACCAAATAAATCTAAAGGTAATTCGTTTAAAAAGTTAGAACGGAGTAATTCTCCTACAGGAAGAAGCGAAGCATTCAATTGAAAGGACGTCATTTCTTCTACCGATGTATCTAAGGTTTTCGCTAGTTTTTTTATCTTATCTATTTTAGGATATTTTTTGCCCTTTTCTATTTCATTCAAATAAGAAATAGACATTCCAGATAACTTAGATAAGTCAGAGAAAGACAGTCCTTTATTCAATCGAAGTTCCTTAATTTTTAAACCAAAAATAATTTTATGATATTGCTCTTTCATAATGTATTTTTCTCTCTCTTTTTATTCTATTATAGAGAATTTTCGCTGAAAGATATTATTTTTTTATGATTCTACTAAAGACTTCTTTAATTCTCAATAAATTTACTTTTATTTATGTGGAAAAAATGAATAATGAAATATTATATCCTTCTAATTGTTATCATAATGAGTTCTTGTGAAATTGATCCTAAAAGAAAGAAAAAAGAAAGATTAAAACTCATAGAACAGGTAGTAGAAGACAGTACTAAATCTTTAAAAAAAGAATTAGATTCTTTATGTATTCAATTAGAACAAAATAGATTTGAAGAATTAGTAGATTCAATTAAAGAAGTTAGAATTAATGAGATTCGACGTAAAATGGAACATTATCAGAAAAAATGAAAAAAATATTTATTACTACTATTCTCCTATCTCTAGGAATATTTATAAACACTAGTTTTAAATTAGAAGATAAACCTACATTTTCTAAAGAAGAAATGAAAAATATTCAGATAGAGATAGAAGAAAGAATCAATGCTTTTACTAAAAAACAACAAGCGGATTGTTGGAATGCATTAATGGAAAAAGTAGATGCTAAGGTAGATACTATTTTAATGTTTGAAATAGAACAATTATTAATAGGAGATGATAGTTTGTATATTCCTCAAAAACCTGATAGACCTCAAAAACCTCAAATTATGGATCCTATAGATAGTCTTCCTTTAGCTCCTTTAATCGAAAATGAAAAAGATATTTTTAATAAAGAAAATTCTGAAATCCCAAAATAAATGAAAAAGAAATGGGTTTATATTTCTTCTGATCCAAAAGAGGTACAACAGTTACATGAACAATTGAAAGTGCATCCTATTATAAGTCAATTATTAATTCAAAGAGGGATTAAAACTTTTGATGAAGCAAAATCTTTTTTTCGTCCTAATATTCAACAATTGCACGATCCTTTTTTAATGCAAAATATGGATAAAGCAGTGCAACGAATTATTAAGGCAATGGATAACCGCCAAAAGATATTATTATATGGCGATTATGATGTAGATGGAACCACTTGTGTAGCACTGATGTATTCTTTTTTAAGTAGAATTTATTCTACAAAATATTTAGATTATTATATTCCTGATAGATATAAAGAAGGTTATGGCATTTCTTATAAAGGAATCGAATATGCTAAGGAAAATGGAATCGAATTAATTATTGCAATGGATTGTGGAATTAGAGCCATTGATCCTATTTCTCTAGCAAATAAATATGGTATTGATACAATTATTTGCGATCATCATTTACCGAGTGAAGAATTGCCTAATGCAGTAGCTATTTTAGATCCTAAACAAAAGAATTGTAATTATCCTTACAAAGAATTGAGTGGTTGTGGAGTTGTTTTTAAATTGGTTCAAGCCATTGCTCAGCAACAAAACTATAAAGATGAAACATGGAACGATTTTTTTGATCTTTTAGTCATTAGCATTGGTTCTGATATTGTACAAATAACAGGAGAAAACAGAATTTTAGCTTGGCTAGGATTACAACAAATTAATCAAAAAAAAGCAAGGCTTGGAGTACAAGCATTAATAGAAAAAAGCAATAAAAAATATCCTATTTCGGTAAGTGATTTAGTTTTTGGAGGAGGACCTATGCTCAATGCGGCAGGAAGAATTTCTAGTGCAAAAGAAGCCGTACAATTATTATTGAGTGAGAATAAAGAAGAAGCACAAGAGATTGCAGAATCACTTCATCTTAAAAACCAAGAAAGAAGAGAACACGAACAAAGAATAACGAAGGAAGCTTCTGAAATGTGGGAAGCTACAGATGATTATAAAAATAAAAAAAGTATTGTTTTATTTCAATCGAATTGGCATAAAGGAGTTATTGGGATATCCGCCTCTAAAATGGTAGATAAGTATCATCGCCCTACAATTATATTAACAGCATCTAATCATTTAGCTGTAGGCTCTGCGAGGTCTATTCCTCATTTTGATATTCATCAAGCGATTACAGAATGTTCTCATTTATTAACTAATTTTGGAGGTCATAAATATGCGGCTGGATTATCTATCAAAAAAGAAAATATTAAACCATTTATAAAACAATTTGAAAGTATAGCTCAACAACATATTTCACCAAAAGATTTACAAGCAGAAATTCCTATTGCAACAGAACTCCATTTTAATGAAATAACAACTTCTTTTTGGAACATCCTCAAACAATTTGCTCCTTTTGGACCAGGAAATAGAAGACCTATTTTTTGTAGTAAGAATGTTAAAGATGGAGGATATAGTCGAATTGTAAAAGAAAATCATCTTAAACTGAGTGTACAGCAAGAAGGTACTACCATGCAAGAAGGAATGGCATTCAATATGGCTCATTTATATTCTGTTATCGCGAATGGTTCTTTTGATGTATGCTATGTCCTAGAAGAAAATCATTGGAATGGAAAATCAAATTTAGAAATCAATGTAAAAGATATTCATTAAACATTATTACGAATTCAAAAATATGGGCTAAAATTTATCTTTTCACATATTTTTGAATTCGTAATAATGTCTAGTATTTTGTATAACAAATAACCTAAAAGACTTATTAACAAAAGGGAGCTTAAAAGTATGAGTACAAAAACAAACAGTGATTCTTCAGGTATTGATTTTTATTTCTATTAAGAATACCTAAATTCTAAAATTACTAATACACATATTTCTAAGAATACTTTGATAATTTTTTAGAGAAAAGTTCCATCGGAAATACTCTAAAGTAAATTCAGAAATTTATATATTAAAAAACATGAGATATTTATGAATTTTGCAGACTAATCTCTCTTTCCTCAATCATTTTTCTAATATTGATAAGAGCATATCTCATTCTTCCTAAAGCAGTATTAATACTTACACGAGTTAATTTTGCAATTTCTTTAAAACTCATATCTGCATAATGACGAAGTACAACAACTTCTCTTTGCTCTGGTGGAAGTTCATCTATTAATTGCTTAATTCTAGTGTGTGTTTCACTTTTAATCATATTGGTTTCTGCATTATCATCAGAAACATGCAAAATATCAAAAATGTCAAAAGATTCTGTTGGAGCCATAGAAGGACGACGTTTATTCCTTCTAAAATGATCTACACACATATTGTACGAAATACGCATAGCCCATTGTACAAATTTACCTTCAGGGTTATATTTGCCTTTTCTCAAAGTGTCTATAATTTTAATAAAGACATCTTGGAAAATATCCTCTGCAAGAGCTTGATCTTTTACAAATAAATAAATTTGAGTGTAAATCTTATTTTTGTGACGGTTCAGTAATTCTTCAAAAGCTTGTTCATTACCTTCTAGATATTTGAATATCAATTCCTTATCATTAAGCATCTGTACTTTCATACTGTCTGAATTTAGGTTGTTAAAAAATTTGTTTAAAAGTGGTTTTTCTAAAAAAAACCTTGAAATCAGATAGTGTAAAGTTTGTTGCTTATATGCTTCAATTTAATATTAAAAAATAAGATGTTTTGTATAAGAAAAAATTGTAGTATTTTTCTTTTGATAGTTCTAAATTACAAGTATAAATGATTTTATGCTTGGATTTAACGAATCTTAACTAATTTTTAACGGTTCTCTAAAAATAAAGTGTTAGAATTCTTTTTGAAATGTTCAATTTTTGTACCAAAATACGATTTAAGTCATTTAATCTAGTTTAATTACTATGGAATCATCCATTTTTAAACCATATTTTTCTGTAACTCTATCCATATTAAGAGCTATTTCTAAGTGATTTGCTGAATTAAACAAACATAAAAGTTCTCCTACAGGAACATCTGAATATTTTTTGCTGATTTTAGTAATGGGTTCATTCCTTTTAAAATACAAAGCAAATTTACGTCCACCACAAATTTGATTGAACAAAAGCCGGTCTATATTAAGAATAGCATTTCCGTAATTATCAATATGAATAACAGAACCTCTTAATTGTCCATTGCTCATTACGGGTTGTAAACTAATTCTTCTTTCAATTTCTTTTGCTGGTAAACCAATTTCATGAATAGGTTTTTCTGAAATAATATGTTTTACTGCATCAGCAAAAATTTGCTTCATCCCAAAAACTCCTAGAGTTTTATTTTCTAAAATAAAGATGTTTTTAACTTCATCTTCAAAAGCAAGAGAAAATATACCATTGTCTGGTCCTATAAAAAAATGCTCATTCCTTTCAAAACAAATAAAGTCTGAAGGTTTTTCATGAAATGTTTTAACATTAATAATATGAATAGTTCCTTTGGGAAATTCTAAATATGTATTTTTAAGAACAAAGGCTGCATGAACTATATCAAAATTTTTGATGTTGTGGGTAATGTCAACAATATTTAATGAGGAGGACTGAGATAAAAGTCCACCTTTAATTAAGCCAACATAATGATCTTTAAGACCAAAATCTGTAATAAGAGTAATTATCTGCATCAAAATACTTTCAAGGTATCAATATATATTGTAAATTTGGATTTATTTTTTATGCAACACATATTTTAAATATTATGGTAATGCTTCACAAAAATATTAAATTTTAAATATCGAATGGTAAATGTCTTAACCATAAGACGAAATTTATGTACAATCTTTGTACAGGAAGCATATTACCTATACCCTTTTTTAAGTATTCCATCATTTTTTCAACCATTAAATAAATAATATTGAGCGAAATTGTATTAAATGTAAATGGCGTTGATTTAGTAGAGTTTTTTGGAGAAAACAACGTAAAATTAAATTTACTTCGCAAAGCATTTCCTGAAGTAAAAATTGTAGCAAGAGGAAGTCAAATAAAATTATTAGGCGAAAAAAAGTATGTACAACGACTTAAAGATACTTTAGAATTAATGATTAAAGTATTAAAAGAATTTGGAGAACTTTCGACAGATACTCTTAAAGATTTATTGAGAGGAAATAATCCTTTTGAAACTCATATCAGTAAAAAGAGTAATGGGAATGTTATTGTATATGGAAGAGGAGGGAAACCCATAAAAGCAAGAACAAAAAATCAAAAAATATTAATTGATAGTTCTGAAAATAATGATATTGTTTTTGCAATTGGTCCAGCAGGAACAGGTAAAACTTATACCGCAGTAGCTTTAGCTGTACGAGCATTAAAAAATAAAATAGTCAAAAAAATTATTATGACTCGCCCTGCTGTTGAAGCTGGAGAAAATTTAGGTTTTCTTCCTGGAGATTTAAAAGATAAGGTAGATCCTTATTTAAGACCATTATATGATGCTTTAGATGATATGCTTCCAGCAGAGAAAATAGAACATTTTATTGCTACTAGAGTTATTGAAATTGCTCCTTTAGCTTTTATGAGAGGAAGAACTTTAGATAATGCTTTTGTTATTATGGATGAAGCTCAAAATTGTACAAGCACTCAGCTTAAAATGTTTTTAACTCGATTGGGACCTTCTGCGAAATGTATTATTACTGGAGATTTATCTCAGATTGATTTACCTAGGAGAGTCACTTCTGGATTAAAACATTCTTTAGATATTTTAGGAAACCTTGAAGGAATTGGTTTGGTTCGACTTCAGCCAGAGGATGTTGTGAGACATCGCTTAGTAAGAGAAATTATTATTGCTTATAATAATGATAAAAAGAAGCGAGAAAATATAGAAAAAGAAAATAAAGAGTCGAAAGAAGAAAAACCTTTGCCGAAATAATTTTAACACATGTTAAAGTTGTGCTTTAACATATTTAATACTATTTGAACTAACATTTATAGTTTTCTTATGATAGACTTTAATTCTTTCATTATAACTTGGGAAATGAAACCATTATTCAATCACATTTAAATTATTTATGATGAGAAGAAATTATTTTTTAAGTTTAATAATCATTTTCATGTTTTGTGTTCCACTGTTTACCTTTGCACAAAATGATGATATTTACTTTGATCCAGATCTTGACGAATATGTCGATGAAGATTTTGATGAAGATGATTATACAGAAGAAGAGTATGATGATTTTATTGAGGTAAGGCGAGTTAGAAGATTTTATCGAACATTTGCATTTATACATATCACGTCTTATAATCCATATTGGTGGCAATATGACCCTAATTTTTATTTAACTTGTAGACCTTATAGATGGGGTTGGAGAAGGCATCATCATTATCATCCTCATTATTCTTCAGGATGGGAATGGCATATAGGTTGGCATCATTGGCGTCGTTATAATCATCCTCATTATCATTATAATTATTGGGCAAACCATCATTCTCATTATTATGCACCTGCACCACATTATCATCCTGCTTGGGGTTGGCATTGGAGACAAGGAGATAATAATACTGTAGCTCAAAATACAGGTCGTCCTCAATTAGGACCAGGAAGAGAATCTACAGGAATAGCAAGTACTCCTTTTGGGGATGGTGGAGGAAAAACATCTCCTTCATCAGGTACTTTTGATGGAGGACGAAAAGGAGAACCTAAAAGTAATTCAAATGTAATTTCTATAGGAAACTCTCCTAAAAATCCGACGCATGCAACTAAGCCCCAATTAGCTAGTGTTTCTAATGATAGTCCTAAAACATCCACATCTAATTCTTCTACAATTAGTATTGGACAACCAAAAGGAAATCAAAATCAATCAACATTAGCTTCAAATAAGGGGGGAGATTCACCTAGGACATCATATTCTCAAAAACCATCGAAATCTAGTTCTAATAGTTCAACATTGAATCGTCCTAAAAATAGTCCTAAGAGTACGAGTAGTAGTAGTTCTACTCCTAAAAATAATACTCCTAGAAGTTCTTATGGAAAAGGAAGTAACAAAGGAAAAAATAATTCATATAATAAAGGATCATCTAATAACAAACCTAGAACTTCTTACGGAACTAAAAAACCTAAGAGTACAACAAGTTCTTCTTCTAGTAAAAGCAAACCGCGAACATCTTATGGTAATTCGGGGAGTAAATCTAAAAGTGGTTCTTATAATAGGGGAAATTCTTCTGGTAGTTCTCGTTCTTCTTCTGGCAGTTCTAGAGGGAGTAGTCGTTCAAGTTCTAGTAAAAGTCGAGGGATGAGTCCAAGAAAATAAAACGATTGCAAGAATATAAAGAGCAAAAAATATCTGCTAAAGCATGGTTATTATTAATCATATTAGGCTTTGTTTGGGGCAGTTCATTTTTTTTAATCGAAAAAGGTTTAGAAGTCTTAAATTCGCTTCAAGTAGCGAGTTTAAGACTTTCTATTACCTTTCTATTTTTTATCCCCATTCTTTTTCATTATAGAAAAAAAATTCCTTGGGAAAAATTTAAAGCTATTTCAATTGTAGGAATATTAGGTTCTGGGATTCCTGCTATTCTTTTTGCTTTAGCACAAACACATCTTACAAGCTCTATTACTGGAGTATTAGGTTCTACTACACCATTATTTACATTAATAACAGGAATGTTATTTTTTGGAAGTCCTTATATCCGCTCTAAAGTAGTAGGAGTAATAGTAGGTTTACTTGGAACCACATTAATTATTTTATTAGGAGATTCTAGAGTGATTGGAGTAGAACCCCTTTATGTATTATTACCCATTATTGCAACTTTAGGATATTCTTTTAGTGCTAATACGATAAAAGCACAATTATCAGATATTCATCCTCTGATTATTAGTTCAGTATCCTTTGCTATTTTAGGTCCTTTTGTTTTAATTGTTTTATTTTCTTCTGGATTTGTAGATGTAATGCAAAATCATGAAAATGCTTGGGAGGCTTTTGGTTATATTGCTATTCTTTCTTTTGCTGGTACATTTTTAGGAAGCATTTTATTTTTTGCCTTAGTTCAAAAAACAAATGCTGTTTTTGCTACAACAGTAGCTTATATTATTCCTTTAATAGCAACAATTATTGGAGCTTTTAATGGGGAGATTATTACAATAATACATATTTTAGGCTTAGTACTTATTTTATGTGGTGTATATTTGTCGAGAAAATAGAAAGTGATTACATAAACTCATAGATTAAATTTTAAGCAATGAAACAATTTTTAATTTCTTTATTCATTATTATAATTTTTACAACAACAACAAAAGCACAAGGTTTCGCATTTGGAATTAAAGGAGGTTTAACTTTAGGATTTCAAAAATGGAATAATTATGAACGTTCAGCTTTACCTCGCTATAATGGTTCAATTTATATAGAGTCTTTACCTGCTGAAAAAAGATTTTCTATTTTTGGAGAATTAGGATATCATGTTAAAGGAAGTAGAGTACGATCTTTTTATAGAGATATTCAAACACAACAACTTATTAGACATACCAACGATACTGAATTTAGAAATGTATCTTTAATATTAGGAGGCAAAAGTGCTTATTCAATTACTTCAGGAGGATTAAAAGCTTATTATTTATTTGGGGTGAGAGGCGATTATAATATCAATTATAATGCTACTCAAATTTTCTTGCCTTTTAATGAAGAAGATGTGAATAAATTCACCTATGGCTTTTCTTTTGGAGGTGGTTTTGAATTTCCATTATCTGATTTGGTAGGAATGACCTTAGAAATGCAAATTAGCCCAGATGCTCGTCCTCAAATATTTTATCCTGCTGGAAAATATACTTATACAGATTTCAGTGGAAATCAAGTTCCTGCTGGAGAAACAAAAGTATTTAATACTGTTTTTGAAATTACAGTAGGCTTTAGATTTTTAAGATTAGTTGAATATGTAGAAGAATAATTCTGATTGTTAATGGGAATTATTCGATGGTTAAATAAAAAGAGTGTTAGACAAAAAGGGAAAAATATTTTACGTCCTTTTTATCGTTTATTGAAAAATAAACGCTTTAATTTATTCCTTAAATTATTTATTCTCATTGCTTTCTTTTATGTCATTTATGATCAAGTATTTGCTAGAGAAAATATTCAAGAATTATGGCTAGAATTTCAATCTAATTTTACAAAAAAGAATGCTTGGTGGTTAATTATTGCCATATTACTAATGCCTCTCAATTGGATTCTTGAAACATTAAAATGGAAAGTTCTCATTCAAAAAATAGAAAAGATACCTTTTTTAAAGGCATTTAAAGGCATTTTTTTAGGGGTTGCTCTTTCTGTTTTTACTCCTAATAGAATTGGAGAATATGGAGGTCGAATATTAGTTGTAAAACCTGAAAATAATTGGAAAACTGTAGTAGCCACATTAGTCAGCAGTTTTAGTCAGCAAATTGCTTTATTATCTCTTGGAGTTATAGGTCTCATTATTTTTATTCATCTGTATATAGATATAGATGTCTTTGTTTTAGGAGGTATAGGGTTACTAGGAATTGCTTTGATTTTATTTATGTTACTCTGTTATTATAATGTTCATTTAGCCATTCCTATTTTTAATAAATTACCTTATCTAAGAAGATTTACAAAGCACATGGAAGTGCTAGAACATTATAATAGTCAAGAACTTTCTAAAGCTTTATTTTATGCCTTGTTAAGATATAGTGTTTATACTATACAATATTATTTGATATTAAAATTCTTTGGTATTCATGCTCCTTTGTTAGCAGGGATTTCAGGTATTGCTACTATTTTTTTATTACAAACAAGTATCCCTCTTCCTGCAATTATAGATTTATTTGTAAGAACAGAGGTAGCATTAAAAATTTGGGGCATTTTTACAGATAATGAAATTAGTATTCTTGCTTCTACATTTGGATTGTGGTTTTTGAATATTATTATTCCTGCAATATTAGGAATGATATTTATTTTTTCAATCAATATCACTCAATCTTTAGGAGTATTCAAAAATAATGATACATAAAAAACATTTGTCATCCCGAATTCTAAAATTAATTGTAAGAGAAATGTATAAAAAAATCCCGAATTTTTGAATATCAAAAATTCGGGATTACCATATTTTCTTATCCTAATTATCGAGCATAAGAAATAGCTCTTTTTTCTCTAATCACTGTTACTTTTACTTGACCAGGATATTGCATTTCATCCTGAATTTTTTGAGAAATCATAAAAGCTAAATCATCAGCATATTCATCTGTTACTTTTTCTGATGATACCATCACTCTTAATTCTCTACCTGCTTGAAGAGCAAAAGCTTTAATGACGCCATCATGTCCCATAGCTAATTCTTCTAATTCATTAATACGTTGAATATAACTATCTAAAATTTCACGTCTAGCTCCAGGTCTAGCTCCAGAAATGGCATCACATGCTTGAACTAAAGGAGAAATAATATCTGTCATTTCAATTTCATCATGATGAGCTCCAACAGCATTACAAATAATTGGATGTTCTTTTGCTTTTTCACACATTTTCATACCTAATAAAGCATGTGATAATTCACTTTCTTCATCGGCTACTTTTCCAATATCATGTAATAATCCTGCTCTTTTAGCTAATTTAATTTGTTTTTTATTAAAGCCTAATTCGGCAGCCATTGTAGCACAAAGATTTGCTGTTTCAATAGAGTGCTTTAATAAATTTTGACCATAAGAAGAACGGAACCTCATACGTCCAACCATACGAACTAAACTAGAGTCTAAACCATGAATATTTAAATCAATAACTGTTCTTTCTCCTATTTCTTTAATTTGTTCTTCTAATTGTTTACGTGTCTTATTAACGACTTCCTCTATTCTAGCAGGATGAATACGACCATCAGCTACTAGTTTTTTTAATGATAAACGACAAATTTCTCTTCTAATAGGATCAAAACTAGAAATTACAATAGCTTCTGGAGTATCATCTACAACGATTTCTGCTCCAGTTGCAGCTTCTAAAGCTCTAATATTACGTCCTTCTCGACCAATAATTTGACCCTTTAAATCATCTGAATCTAGATTAAATACAGAAACTGTATTTTCAATTGTAAATTCAGCACACATTCTTTGAATCGTATTGATGACTACTTTTTTAGCCTCTTTAGTTGCTGTATCTTTTGCTTGGTTTAAAATTTCTTTTTCAAGTGCCATAGCTTCTGTTTCAGCCTTTCCTCTTATCGCTTCTATTAATTGATCTTTTGCTTCTTGTTCAGTCATTTTAGCAATCCCTTCTAACACTTGGATTTGTTTATTATTAGCCTCTTCTAATTCTTCTTTTTTCTTAGCAACAATTTTTAATTGTTTATCTAAATTTTCACGTACTGTTTGGATTTCGCTTTCTTGCTGTTCTAGTTCATTTCTTTTCTTATTGATATTATCCATTTTAGATTGTAAAGACTGCTCCTTAGATTGTAAATCTTTTTCTAAAGATTTGATTTCTAATTCACGATCTTTCAATTCTCCTTTTCTTGAATTTTTAAAATCTTCATAATCGGATTTTAATTTAGAATATTTTTCTCGAGCTTCTTGGATTTTTTTCTGTTTAATATTTTCATTTTTTCCTTCTGCTTTTGAAACCATTCTTTCTGCTTTCAATTTCGCATCTTCTACTGTTTTTGTTGCTGCTAATCTAGATTCTTGAAGCGTAATATCTGCTTTTTTTGAAGCATCTTCTAGCGTTGCATTATATTGATTTTTCATTAAAGATTTTAATAAAAAATATCCTATAATGGTCCCAACAACAACTCCTATCACTATTCCTATTCCTATATCCATAAATTCTGATTTATTAATTTTATTATTATATAATGAAATTGATTCTCCTTTTGTTGAAGTATCAATTATGGTATAAACTTTTCAAAAAACATTTAGTTAACTTTACTAAACGTCAAAAATATAATTATCTTCTATAATATTAGAAAAGAATTTATATTATTTCCTAATATGAAAAAAGAATTGTGTTATTTAAATTTTTGTAGAAAAGCTATATAATGTTTTAGACCCAAACATTATGATTTAACCCAATACTTACATCTCCGTTTTTTTGTATTGATTTTAATTGTACTTTTTGAATGGTATTAGGCCATTCAGATTGGTATGCTGTAGAGACTTTAATATAATTATCTGTAAAACCAGAAATCGTATTATCTTGAATAGAAGATTCAAAAAGAACAGGTCTAGATGTATTTAAATGTTGTTGATAAAAAAATCTTTTTTTCTTTTCAGAAAGAATTCTAAGCATTTCATTTCTTCTTCTTCGTTCTCCCATATCTACAACATTATCCATTGTTGCAGCAAGAGTATTTTCGCGTTCAGAATATGTAAATACATGTAAATACGAAATATCTAAATCATTGATAAATCGATACGTTTCTAGAAAATCTTCTTTTGTTTCTCCTGGAAATCCAACAATAACATCTACACCAATACAACAATGTGGCATCACTTTTTTAATTTGAGTCACTCTGTTGAGATAAACCTCTCTTTTATATCTTCTCCTCATCATCTTGAGTTGTTTATCATTTCCAGATTGTAAAGGAATATGAAAATGATGAGCAAAACGCTGAGATGAAGCAACAAATTCTATGATTTCATTCGTCAGAAGATTCGGTTCAATAGATGATATTCTAAACCTTTCAATACCTTCTACTTTGTCTAACTCTTGAATTAAATCAATAAATAAGGCCTCCTTTTTAGGTTTTGTTCCTTCTATAACTGCTGTACCATTTCCGAAATCACCAATATTTACACCTGTAAGAACAATTTCTTTTACTCCTTTAGCAGCAATTTTATGAACTTCTGCTAGAACATTATCTATCGTATTACTTCTACTAGCCCCTCTTGCTTTTGGAATAGTACAAAATGAACATTTATAATCACAACCATCTTGTATTTTTAAAAAAGAACGAGTTCTATCTCCAAAGGAAAATGAAGATACAAATGAATTGGCTTCTTGAACCTCTCCAGCAGCCACTAATCCTTTTGTAGGAGATTTAGATAAATTATCAATATAATTTAAAATATTAAATTTTTCAGAAGCTCCTAAGACCAAATCAACGCCAGGAATTTGAGCAATTTCTTTGGGTTTCAATTGGGCATAACAACCAATAACAATAATTAGTGCTTGTGGAGCATTCTTTAATGCTCTTCGCACTGTTTTTCTACATTTTCTATCTGCAAAATCTGTTACAGAACAAGTATTTATGACATAAACATCGGCAGGTTCTTCAAATTTCACAATAGAATACCCTTTTTCCTTAAACTGTCTACTAATTGTAGAAGTTTCTGAAAAATTAAGTTTACATCCTAATGTATGAAATGCCACCGAATGAGGTGTAGCCATAACAAATTTGAGATTGATTTAAATAACGATGCAAAGATACACCTTTTTCGAAGGAAAGACAAGTATGTTTGTTTGTAGGTGCTTTTTAGCGAATTATATTTTTCTTCAAGACTTATGAATGATAAGCCAATTTTGAATCTGTGATTCATAGATTTCCATGAATCACAGATTCAGAATCGATTGCAGATATTAAAACTTAATATGAGCAATAGCTTTATTAGCTGCTTTTTTACGATCGCTATCAGTCAATAAAACTTTTCTTAATCTCATATTCTTAGGAGTAATTTCTACATACTCATCTCCCTGAATATATTCTAAAGCTTGTTCTAAAGAAAATTTTGTTGCAGGAGTAATTTTTACAGAGTCATCTTTTCCAGCGGAACGCATATTGTTCATTTGTTTCGCTTTTGTTACATTGACTACGATATCATTTTCACGAGTATTTTCTCCTACTACTTGTCCTTCATAAACTTCTTCTCCTGGATGAATAAAGAACTTCCCTCTATCTTGTAATTTATTGATTGCAAAAGGAACACTTGTTCCTGTAGTAGCAGAAATTAATACGCCATTTAAACGATTAGGAATTCCTTCTTTCATCGGTTGAAAAGATTGAAACTGATGATTCATGATGGCTCCTCCAGCAGTAGCAGTTAAAATTTTATTTCTCAAACCAATAATTCCTCTTGAAGGAATAGTAAATTCTAGATGTTGTAAATCTCCTTTAGGCTCCATAACTATTAAATCTCCTTTACGAAGCGTAACCAATTCAATACATTTTCCTGAAAATTCTTCAGGAACATCAATCGATAATAATTCTACCGGTTCATGCTTTACACCATCAATTTCTTTAATAATAACTCTAGGTTGTCCTACTTGTAATTCATACCCTTCTCTACGCATTGTTTCAATCAATACACTTAAATGCAAAATGCCTCTACCATATACCAAAAGAGCATCTGGAGAATCTGTATCTTCTACTCGAAGTGCTAAATTCTTTTCTGTTTCTTTTAATAAACGATCTCTTACTTGACGAGAATTTACATATTTTCCTTCTTTACCAAAAAAAGGAGAATTATTAATAGTAAATAACATATTCATTGTAGGTTCTCCAATAGCAATATTGGGCAAACCTTCTGGATTTTCAAAATCAGCTATGGTTTCACCTATTTGGAAATTTTCAAGACCAATAACTGCTGCAATTTCACCAGCTCTAACTTCTGTTACTCTTTTTCGTCCTAAGCCCTCAAAAACATATAATTCTTTTATTCTTGTTTTTGTAACAGAGCCATCATGTTTTACTAAAGAAATAGGAGAACCTTCAATCAATGTTCCTCTATGAACTCTACCGATTGCAATTCTTCCTGTAAAATTAGAATAATCTAAAGATGTAATTTGCATTTGAACCGTCCCTTCATTGTATTTTGATGGAGGAATTTCTTCTAAAATAGCATCTAATAAAGGAGTAATATCTTCTGTGGGTTGTTGCCAATCTTCACTCATCCAACCATGTTTAGAACTACCATATAAGGTTCTAAATTCTAACTGTTCATCATTGGCATCTAAATTGAAAAACAATTCAAAAACAGCTTCATGTACTTCTTCCGGACGACAATTTTCTTTATCTACCTTGTTTACAACTACCATAGGCTTCAAACCTAGTCCTAACATTTTTGAAGTTACAAAACGAGTTTGCGGCATGGGACCCTCAAAAGCATCTACTAATAAAACACAACCATCTGCCATTTTAAGAACACGTTCTACTTCTCCTCCAAAATCAGCGTGACCAGGAGTATCTATAATATTAATTTTAGTTCCTTTATATCTTACAGATACATTTTTAGAGGTAATTGTGATACCTCTTTCTCTTTCGAGATCATTATTATCTAAAATTAATTCTCCTACCTCCTCATTTTCACGAAAGAGATTCGTTTGATGAAAAATTTTATCTACTAATGTGGTTTTGCCATGATCAACATGTGCAATGATAGCAATATTTCTAATCTCTTCCATAACTTAATTTGGGTTTAAAACCATGATATAAAATAAGGAGGAACATTATGGTTAGATGTTCCTCCTTACAATTTATTATTTATTCAGATATCAAATAGACGATTAATCTATATTATATTTTTCATTAATATATTTGGCTTTTAAAACTTCCGCTCTTCTTTCAACAGAAGGTTTTGTAAAGTGCTTTCTTTTACGCAATTCACGCATAAGCTTAGTGCTTCTGTGTTTATTTTTATAACGCTTTAAAGCTCTATCTATAGATTCTGAATCCTTAACATTGATAATCAACATCTGTAAAATCTTTTTCAATTATTTAAAATGGATTGCAAAATTATAATTTTTTTGCTAAAAAGTCTATTTTTTTCAGAAAAATAAATTTTTTCTTTTTAATTTTTTTTGATTAATTTTATAAAAAAATCAAATCATGTTTAAAAAAGTAATCATTAGCTGTATTATTTGTTTTCATTTTCTACATATATTTTCTCAAAATTGTGGAAATAGATTTTATGATGAAGTTTTTGATGATATTGATTTTGAATTAGCGATTCCTTATGGTGAAGCGATACAACCTAATATTTTAAACCCAAATGCAACACAATCATTAGCTTTAGATTTTTACGAACCAGCAGGAGATACTATGGCTGCTCGGCCTTTAATTATTTGGGCTTTTGGAGGTTCTTTTGTTTTTGGTTCGAGTCTTTCTCCTGATATTGTTCAACTATGTAATTATTTTTCAAGATTGGGTTATGTTAATGCTTCAATTGATTATCGTCTTTCTACAAATTTAATTTTTGATAATAGTACAGAAAATGCATATAGAGCAGTTATGAAATCTACACATGATTTTAAAGCTGCTGTTCGTTTTTTTTATAAAGATGCTCTTACCAATAATGAATATAGAATTGATACCAGTCGTATTTATATTGGAGGAGTTTCCGCTGGAGCAATTGCTGCTGTTCATTTAGCTTATTTAGATGATATGAATGAAATTCCTTCGGAAATTATTGATGAATTTTTAGAGCATGGAGGTTTAGAAGGAAATAGTGGTAATGAAGGATATAATTCAGAAATTGCAGGGGTTATTAATTTGAGTGGAGGAATTAAAGATACTACTTGGATAACTTCTGGAAATGTACCTATTGTTAGTTTGCATGGAACAGAAGATGGAACCGTGCCTTATAGTACTGAAATTATGACAACTTTAGGAGTGAATTTTGTATTTAGTGGTAGCGAATCAGTGCATCAAAGGGCTGAAAATCTCGGTATCAAAAATACATTGTTTACATGGTATGGAGCAGGGCATACTCCTTTTGTTTCAGATGGTGATTATATGGATACAACACAATGGGTTGTAAGAGATTTTTTATATGAATTAATGTGTGAAGAAATGACTACATCTATTTCAAATATTGAAGAACCAATAGATGGTGTTTTAATGCCTAATCCTTCTTCTTCATATCATTCTAGTCAAATTGTTTTTAATTCTAATTTACCTCTAGGTGTTCAATTATTTTGTAATGATATTCAAGGAAGAAAGATTCCTATTTCATATCAAATCAGTAACAATTCAATTGTATTAGAAAATCAATTATTGGCAAAAGGGATTTATTTTATCCATATCAAAAATAAAAAAGGAATAACTATTTGGCGAGGAAAATGGATTCGCCAATAAAGTATTTTTTATATTTTAATAAGGGCAATCTTCAGCATCACTACTTACACTATTTTTAATAATAGCTCCTCGGTTGGGTAATTCTACAAAATAATCTGTCCACTCGTTGCTAGTACTATGCCTTTCATCGGGTTGATAATAATCTGTTGAAATAAGATGAGCTCCACTTGAAAAAGCTGCTTCTCTACGTTCGGTATCTCCAGTCCTAGCCTCAGTTGTTCCTGAATCTGCTCGAGTTCTAATCATATAACCTTCTGATACTAAATTTTGAATTGTACTTTGATCACTCACTGGATTATCATATTTTATGAATGCTGCTTCATCTAGTCCTTCATCTGAAAAAGTAAACATAGCTCTTCCTTCTAAACTAGGATGCCCATCTAAATAATTATTGATTCCTTCGGAATTTCCATCTAAAATAAAAAATATATGTCCTTTGGCTTCTGCGAGAGTAGGCCAATTATTATTTCTGATGGCTTGATTTAAAGTATTATAACTTCCTCTTAGCATATCAGGAGTATAAACTTTTTCTAAAGACGTTCCATAAATATCATTAATTTCACTTTCTAAATCTTCGATTGCTTCAGGAGTATATGGCAAAGCTGAAGCAAACCCTAATCCAGGTAAATAATCTGCTGGAGTTTCTGCTTTTAATTCAATCATTACAAAAATAGGTTCATGAGAAGGATTTTCCGCTGACCAATTTTTAAACATATTTAATACTTGTTTAAAAGTATAGTAATGTGTGTTGTAATCTACATCAGGAATATGCATCACTTTATATCCCGGTTCTAATAATTCAGGAATATTAGATTCTGATGATTGTCCTACTAATGTATTTCCTCCTCTATTATAAAACCGTCCACCATCTGGATCATAATACACATCAATTTCAAAACTTCTTAAATGATAATCCTCCATTTGTTCTGGTATAGAAACATGATTATAATCCCATTCATTAGGATTTAAACCATCAGGAATAAGTCCTGTATCATATAATCCTATTACAAAATCAAAAATGGCAGGATTTGTTTTTATTCTATATGAATTATGACTCGCTAAATATTGTAACTCATTGATTTTATGAGTATCATAATTACATGTTGTATTTTTATCTTTTTTACAAGAAGAAATAATGATAAATAGAGGAATTAGAAGAAGTAAGTTTTTTTTCATTTTGATAAGTGTATTAAATTTCGCTTGGAAATTACTACAATTTATAGAATTATCAAAATATTAATTTATTCTTTCCCATGATGAAAACGTGTATCTCTTTTCAAGATCAAATAATTGACAGAAATTCTAATAGACCATTTATCATATAGTAAGAAATCAAAATCATTTTTTAAATAATGATTCCAAGCACCTTCTATTTCAAAAAACATTTTTTCTCTCCAAAAATCACTGACTCTATATCCTACACCTCTAGGCAATCGCCAACCAATAAGATATTGTAAAGAGCGAGTTTCAAACAATTTACTTTCATAATCATGATTATATATAATTCCTAGATAAGGAATATAAGAATGTAAAATTCCTATATGATATTTGATTCCATAGCCTAGTATTTCTTCAAAAGGATGTCCGAAATTAAATTTTGTAGAAATGTGATGATATAAATATGAATATCGGAATAAAGGAACAGGTAATCTATGAGTCATAGATAAAGATACTTCATTCACTCCTTGATGAATTCCATCTCTTCCTAGTCCTGTATAAAGAAGAATATTTGGAGTATACCTATGTGCTCTATTTTCTAAAGTTAAAGAATAATGATTTATCCCTACTTGAGAAAATATTAGAAAGGAAGAAAACATAAAAAGAAACAAGGGAAATATTTTTTTCATGATGTTGCTTTATTCTTTTTTATCTAACCATTTTTGTACTTCTAAGGTTAAATCTACAAATTGGGTTATAGATAATTTTTCTGGTCGAATGGTATAAAAATCATCTTTCATTAATTCTTCATGAGGTATAAAAATTTTCATAGTATTTCTCAACATTTTTCTTCTTTGAGAAAATGCTTGTTTTACTACTCTTCTAAATAATTTATAATCACAACCTAAATCTTGATTTTCTTTTCTAGTTAAACGAATAACGGCAGACATCACTTTAGGAGGAGGATTAAAAGCTCCTTTTCCTACGGTAAACAAATATTCTCCTTCATAATATGCTTGAGTTAAAACACTGATGATTCCATAATCTTTACCTCCAGGAGATGCAATAATTCTATCTGCCATTTCTTTTTGAAACATTCCTACCATTTCAGGAATCAAAGTTTTATGCTCCAACATTCTAAAAATAATTTGAGAAGAAATATTGTAAGGATAATTACCAATTAATCCAAAAGGTTCTCCTTCTCCAAAAATAGAATTGAGCCATACTTTTAAAAAATCTTTATATACTACATTCACTTGAGGATAATGCTCTGCTAAATATTCTACCATATCATGATCTGCTTCAATGGCAGTTAAGTTATCTTTCCATTCTTCAATTAAATATTTCGTTAACATTCCCTTTCCAGGACCAATTTCAATTACTTTATTATAATGAGTTTTATGGATTAAACCTTTTGCAATTTTTTCAGCAATATCTTCTCTATGTAAAAAATGTTGTCCGTATGATTTCTTTGCTTTCATAATAATCAAAGTTATATCAATTCTATGAGAAAAGATATGTTTTCATCTGTGTTATTAGTAATGTATTAAAATGTTATATTTGCAAATATTATAATAAAGGCATCAATGAATACGAAAATAAGTCTTACTCGTTCCCTTAAAAATAATCTAATTATTTTGTCGGATGGTTCCAATTTAGATTGGGCAGATAATTATTTAACAACAGGAGAAATTAATGTTCTAGCCAAAGGAATTAAAAATGATGTTAAATCATTTGTTTTTCCTAAAGCAGTAAATTTTGCTTTTGTTCAAATCTTAAAAGAGGGCGAAAAGAACTCTCAAATGAATGAAGAAGCACGTTTAGCTGCTGCGGAAATGTTAGATCAATTAGAACATTATAAAATTTCTTCAGCTACTATCATCAATCATTCTGATAAAGAAATAACAGGACAATATCTAGAAGGATTAGTTTTAGCGAACTATCAATTTCTGAAATATTTTAATGATAAGAAAGGAAAACAAACTTCTTTAAAAGAAGTTAAAGTACATTCTTCTAGTTTGAGAAAAACACAATTTGAAAAATTAGCTTGTGTTTTAGAAGGAACTTGTAAAGCTAGAGATTTAGTAAATGAGCCACATTCTTATTTAAACGCTCCTACTTTTAGTGAAGAAGTTAAAGCTGCAGGTAAAAAATATGGTTTTAAAACTAAAGTTTTTGATAAAAAGAAAATAGAAAAATTAGGCATGGGCGGTTTGCTTTCTGTAAATCAAGGAAGTTTTGTACCTCCAACATTTAATATTATGGAGTGGATGCCTAAAAATGCTAAAAATAAAAATCCTATTGTTCTAGTTGGAAAAGGAGTGATGTTTGATACTGGTGGAGTCAGTTTAAAACCTACTAAGAATTCGATGGATTTTATGAAGTGCGATATGGGTGGTTCTGCCGCAGTTTTTGGAATTATGGTGGCGATTGCTAAAGCTAAAATACCTTTAAATGTAGTAGGCTTAGTTGCAGCAACAGATAATAGGCCTGGTAAAGATGCTTATGTTCCAGGAGATGTAGTTACAACATATAGTGGAATAACTGTAGAAGTATTAAATACCGATGCAGAAGGAAGAATGACTTTAGCAGATGCTCTTCATTATGCCAAACAATATAAACCAGAATTAGTATTAGATTTTGCTACATTAACAGGGGCTGCTTCATATTGTTTTGGTCCAGAAGGAATCCCTTATATGGGAAATGCAGATAGTAAAATTAAATATAAGTTAGAAACAAGTGGCAACAATGTGTATGAACGTATTGTTGAAATGCCTATGTGGAAAGAATATGGAGAAACTATTAAATCAGATGTTGCTGATATTAAAAATTTAGGAGGTCCTTATGCGGGTCATATTACAGCAGGTAAATTTTTAGAACATTTTACAGATTACCCTTGGCTTCATTTTGATATTGCAGGACCTGCATATATGCATAAAAAAACAGGATATCGTACAAAAGAAGGTACTGGAGTAGGTGTTCGTTTAATTTTTGATTTTTTAGATAATTATTAATAATGAATAAATTTAAAGTAGGGATAAGTATTGGGGATATTAATGGAATTGGTCCAGAAGTAATTCTCAAAGTTTTAAGTGATGAAAGAATATTAGATATTTGTACTCCTGTAATTTATGGCTCTACAAAAGTTATTTCTTATCATAAAAATATTATAGATAATAATAGTTTAAGATTTCAAGGAATCTCTTCTGGTGACAAAGCTGTTTTAGGTAAAATTAATGTGGTCAATTGTTGGAATGATAATGTAAATATTACTTTAGGAAAAGCAACAGAAGATGGAGGAAAATATGCTTATATCGCTCTTGAAAAAGCAGTTCAAGAATTAAAAGAAAATAAAATTGATGCTTTAGTAACAGCTCCCATTAATAAGAAAGCCATGAATATGGCTCAATTTCCTCATGCTGGACATACAGAATATTTAACTAAAGCTTCTAATCATAAAGAAAGCTTAATGTTAATGGTTAATGATAGTTTGAGAGTAGGTTTAGTGACCAACCATTTACCTCTTAAAAATGTATCTGAAGCCATTACCAAAGACAAATTAAAATCTAAGATTAAAATATTTAATGATACTCTTAAGGTTGATTTTGGTATAGAAAAACCAGTGATTGCTGTTTTAGGTTTAAATCCTCATGCTGGAGATGATGGTGTTTTAGGAGAAGAGGAAGAAAAAATAATTAGACCTACTATTATAGAAGCTAAAAAAAGAGGAATTATGGTTATGGGGCCTTATCCTGCTGATGGCTTTTTTGGTTCAGGTTTATACAAAAAATTTAATGGAATTTTAGCGATGTATCACGATCAAGGTTTAGTTGCTTTTAAATCCTTATCTTTTGGTGATGGAACTAATTATACAGCAGGTTTAGGTTTTATTCGTACATCTCCTGACCATGGAACAGCTTATGATATTGCAGGTAAAAATATTGCAAATCCTTCTTCTTTTAGAAAAGCATTATATTTAGCTAAAGATGTCTATCATCATAAAATAGCATATAAAGAAGATCATGCGAATACGGTTGAACATGTTAGTATTGAAATTGAGGAACAACCAGAAGGATAAAAAATTATTTTAAAAAGGGTTTAATTATTTAAACCCTTTTTTTTATGAAAAAAATAGAATTATAATGACGGAAAATAATATTATTAAAAATTTAAAAGCATTATATAAAAACAAATTTGGATATTCTCCTAAAGAAATAATTTCTTTCCCTCATACCGCTTCTGGACGACGTTATTTTAGATTACAAGGAAAAGAAAAAACGGTAATTGGAGCTTACGGAAAAAATAAAAAAGAAAATATAGCCTTTCTTTCTTTTTCAAAACATTTTTATAAAAAAGGAATGAATGTTCCTCAAATTATAGCAGAAAAAGATAACGAATTTTATCTCCTAGAAGATTTAGGAAATGAAACTTTGATGCAAAGAAATATTCATTCTCGAAAAAATAAAAGATTTCCTAAAGAGCTTAAAAATTTATATAAAAAAACAATTGATCAACTCACTTCAATACAAATCAATGGAGCTAAAGGATTGGATTATTCTTTATGTTATCCAAGAAAAAAATTTGATAAACAATCTATTCTTTGGGATTTAAATTATTTTAAATATTATTTTTT